>JAOUJU010000041.1 GCA_029883045.1 Rhodospirillaceae bacterium | reverse complement strand
GCGGGTAAAACGCGTGGTGCGCCTTGGCGGGTTTGTTAATTCCACCGCCGATTTTACCGACCAACCCAAGGTCATAAACGGTGCGTCTGACCTAATGGCCGAAGTATTCGGCGATGCGGGCAAACATGCCCGCGCTGCCGTGGGTGTGCCATCCCTGCCGCTGGGTGTTTCGGTTGAGGTCGAAGGCACGTTTGAAATTTCTTAAGGCGCAAGGCGCACTGGTGATATAGCTTAAAGTCTTGGCCTACCTAAGGGTGACGTCACGGTTCCACGGCATTTTGACCAGAACGCGGGCAATCCCGCAACGATCAAAAAATACCACCAAAACCATTCCGGCAAATAACGGCCAATAAAACCACGCCATCGGCGGCCACATAGAAATGCTTGCTTGTCCCCCGCCTAACCCGCCATCATATAAATACCATGCCCGACGGTAGCGATACATTTCAAATTTCGGTTGTCCCCGCCATTTCACAAATTGATGCTGGCGATTGGGATGGGTGCGCGGGTACCAACAACCCGTTTGTTAGCCATGCTTTTTTATTGGCCCTAGAACAAAGTGGTGCGGTAAAACCCGAAACCGGATGGATGGCCCAACATTTAACCGTAAAAGACGCTAACAATCGGTTGCTTGGCGTAATGATGCTTTACCTTAAAGGTAATTCCCTTGGTGAATATGTTTTTGACCATGGCTGGGCCGATGCATACGAACGCGCTGGCGGGGCGTATTATCCAAAACTTCTTTCTGCCGTGCCATTTACCCCGGTAACGGGGCCTAAAATTATGATAAATGGTGCACTTGAACCCGGTTTAGCCACCCAAATTCGCTTACAGCTTGCCCAGGGGGCCTTAAGCCTTGCCAAGCAGTTGGGCGTTTCGTCGTTACACATTAATTTTTTAGAAGAAATTGATGTAAATGCCCTTGGCCAGCTTGGCTTTATTCCCAGAATTGGGCTGCAATACCATTGGCAAAATAATGGATATGAAAGTTTTGCTGATTTTTTGGCAGCCCTTTCATCGCGTAAACGCAAAGCAATATTAAAAGAACGCCGCGCAGTCCATGAAAGCGGCGTAGAAATTGAAATTTTAACCGGCCCCGACATACTTGAGTCCCACTGGGATAAGATGTTTGAATTTTACATGGACACATCCCAACGCAAATGGGGTCGGGCCTATTTGAACAGAGAATTCTTTTCATCTATTGGTCGAACAATGTCTGATAAAACATTGTTAATAATGGCAAAACAAAACGGCGAAATAATTGCAGGCGCGCTTAACCTTATAGGTGAAGACGCAATTTATGGGCGTTATTGGGGGTGCAATAAACAAGTTCAGTTTCTGCATTTTGAGGTCTGCTACCATCAGGCAATCGAGGTTGCTATCAGCATGGGCCTTTCCCGGGTTGAGGCCGGAGCCCAAGGTGAACATAAAATAAGCCGAGGATACCTCCCAACCATAACCCGTTCGGCCCACTGGATAGCTGATGCAGGCTTTTGTGATGCAATTTCTGATTTTACCAAACGCGAAGCGTTAGCTGTAGAGCATGAAAAATCGCTACTTATGGAAGAAAGCCCCTACCGCAAATCTTAGCCCTCAATTCCCAATGGCATAGCTATTGCATCATCTTTTGCAACTGAAAGATGAAAAATATTAAATTGAGGGGAAATCAATGAAAATTAACCTGCCACCCATGACGGGAGAGGCAATATTTGCCGCGCGTAAGGCAGCTATTGCCCTATCGGAAGAAAAATCACGCGCAATTATATCCGCGAACGCATCATCTAGCGAAAACCCCGCACCAATTGTAACCGATCATATGCGCGCCCAAGGCAACAAAGGCGGTCTGGTGGAAACGCCGGGGCAAAGTGCGGTTGATAGAATTCGCGAAATTGGCATGAGCGCCTACGCCGAAGAGGTAAAAGCCCAAAAAATTGAAGATATGAAAAATGATCTGCGTAAACTTATCCTTGGCGAAATGGGTATAAGCGAAGACGAATTGGCAAAAATGGCCCCCAAAGCAAGGGCCAACATAGAAAAAATAATAGAAGAGGAAATTCAAAAACGCTTAGCCGCCATTAGCGAACAAGCTGACAAAGACAAAAACGACAATAAGCAAGGTATCTTAGCCCATAAATCAGATGGTGTACCGGGTGATACCCTAAGGGGCGATGTAATTAGCCGGACAAATGAATTTGGCCCGGGAATTGGTGTTTTGCTTGCCATGCAAGAAGCGGACAGCGCAAAAAATGAACAACAGTTACAAACCAACGGGAAAAACGAAAATCCCGGCCATAACCTAAAGGGCGATATCTTAAAAGACATTGATCTGTGGCAGGGCAGAAACAGTGACGATAAATAAGAAAATTACTGGGAATATTAGCCCTAACGGGGCCGGAAGGCACGCTGTACAATGGGCAGAATGAAAACGATTCTTTCCATATCCACATTATTTGTAAGCGTATTTTCGCTAGTTTTGCTGGTTTACCCCATCCAAGCAAGCGCACTTCCGATTAACAAGTGCATCAGGATAATAAAAAGCAACGTCGGTTCGGAAACCCTTGTAAACCGTTGCAATGTTTGCATGAAAACCAAGATTGAGCGCAAGCGACCGGGAAATTCCGGTTCTGTACCCACAATGCGCGATTACACCATGCCTTCTGGTTCACACCAACCATTGCCGTTCAAGGGCCCGGGTGGAACAAGGATAGTTGCAGAATTCCCCTGTAAAGGGTAAACCCCATCAATGCGGAATGGTCACAATCGCCATTTGTTCGCTTAGGGCCTGAAGAACCCCTTCCCACCCGTTTTTCTTGGCGGTGGCACATGCTTTTTTCTTGCCCATATGCCGTGAAAGTATCAATGCCAACTGGTGGTTGGAATTGAATTTTTCGCCCAAATATACCTCTTTAGCTGCGCTTGTCATCGTTTGCTCCTTTTTTTAGTTGTTGTAACGACTAAAGAAGGAGCACAAACCGTGCCAATTTTGCATTTTAGACAAAATTAAAATAATCTAAAAAATACAATAGGTTATAAGAATAAGCTAAATTATACCATTAGATGCAATTTGCACGCAGAGATAGATTTCACCACATGACGCTGCAACTTGAAAAGTGAAATGCTATTTCACCACTGCCGGAACACCGGAACTGCGCCTAGTTGATGGCAGGGCAGATCTTTGCCCTGATTTTTTGGTCTTTTTCCTGCCCTTTTTTGGCTTTTCAACGTCAGGATAAGAAAAGGTTATTTTTCCATCACTAACACCCACCATGACCACACCACCATCGGTCAATCGGCCGAACAAAAGCTCTTCGGAAAGTGGCCGTTTGATGTGTTCTTGGATAACGCGACCAAGGGGCCTTGCGCCAAATCTGGCGTCAAAACCTTTTTTACCCAACCATTCACGGGCCTCATCGGTTAGCTCGATGCTGACAGCGCGATCTTCAAGCTGGGCCTCTAGTTCGAAAATGAACTTTTCCACCACTTTTGATATAACTTCCGGGCTTAGGCTGGCAAACGGTATGATGGCGTCTAGCCTGTTTCTGAATTCCGGCGTAAATGTGCGCTCAATTGCCTCGGTATCATCACCTTCACGCAAACCACGCTCAAAGCCAATGGATGCCTTGGCCATTTCTGATGCACCAGCATTGGTGGTCATAATCAACACGGTGTTTCTGAAATCAATGGTTTTGCCGTTATTGTCGGTCAGTTTGCCGTGATCCATCACCTGAAGCAAAATATTGAACACATCAGGATGCGCTTTTTCAATTTCATCCAACAACAATACCGAATGGGGTTGCTGGTCAACCTTGTCGGTCAATATGCCACCCTGATCAAAGCCAACATACCCTGGCGGTGCACCAATCAGGCGTGAAACCGAATGGCGTTCCATGTATTCAGACATATCAAAACGGTTAAGCTCAACCCCCAATGTCATTGCCAACTGGCGTGCAGCCTCGGTTTTGCCAACGCCCGTGGGCCCGGAAAACAGATAACATCCAATTGGTTTTTCTGGATCACGCAAACCAGCGCGTGCCAGCTTGATTGAACCGGACAAGGCCTCAATGGCGGTGTCTTGCCCAAAGACCATGGTTTTAAGGTCGCGCTCAAGGTGCTGAAGAACTTTTTTGTCGTCAGACGATATGCTTTTGGGTGGAATGCGGGCGATTTTGGCAACAACCCCCTCCACATCCTTGACCGTTATTGTTTTTTTGCGTTTGCCTGCTGGCAGCAACATTAACGATGCGCCTACTTCATCTATTACATCAATTGCCTTGTCTGGCAGCTTGCGATCATTGATGTATCTTGCCGAAAGCTCAACTGCGCTTTTTATTGCGCCATTGGAATAACGAACTGAATGGTGCTTTTCGTAATATGGTTTAAGGCCCATCAGTATCTTGATTGTGTCATCAATGCTTGGCTCGTGAACGTCAATTTTCTGAAAGCGCCTTACCAGTGCGCGATCTTTTTCAAAATGCTGGCGGTATTCCTTGTAGGTGGTGGAACCCATGCACCTGAGCGCACCAGACGCCAATGATGGTTTAAGTATGTTTGATGCATCCATAGACCCGCCCGATGTGGCACCAGCGCCAATTACGGTGTGGATTTCGTCAATGAACAACACATTGTTGACCTCGGCCTCAAGCTCGCGGATTACCGCCTTTAGGCGTTCCTCAAAATCACCCCGATAGCGCGTTCCGGCCAAAAGTGAGCCCATATCCAACGCCCAAATATGGACATCTTTTAATACTTCTGGCACCTCGCCACGGGTGATGCGCAAAGCAAGGCCTTCGGCGATGGCGGTTTTGCCAACACCCGGGTCGCCAACATAAAGGGGGTTATTTTTGGTTCGGCGGCATAAAACCTGAATTGTGCGGTCGATTTCATCATCACGCCCGATAAGCGGGTCAATTTTGCCGTCCATGGCCTTTTCATTAAGATTGACGCAATAGGCATCAAGGGCTTCACGTCCCTTTTTAACCACATCTTCGCCATCGGCCATTTCATCGGCGCCATGCACGGTTCGGGTATCTGATGCGCCTGGTGCTTTGGCAATGCCGTGGGATATATAATTGACCGCATCAAGGCGGGTCATGTCTTGTTCTTGCAGGAAATATACCGCATGGGATTCACGTTCTGAAAATAATGCCACCAGCACGTTTCCGCCAGTTACCTCTTCGCGGCCCGATGATTGAACATGAATAATGGCGCGCTGAATGACACGCTGGAAGCTAGAGGTTGGTTTAGGGTCATCCAAATAATCAGGAGGGCTTTGCACAAATTCGTTTTGCAGAAAATCCACCAATTCATCGCGCACGTGCATGGAATCAACCCCGCAGGCCTTCATTACAGCCAATGCGTCGCTATCTTCGATTAGGGCCAACAAAAGATGCTCTAGCGTGGCAAATTCATGGCGAAAATCACCGGCCATAGCCAGTGCGCGGTGCAGGGTTTGCTCAAGGTTGCGTGAAAGCATTTGTTATCAACCGTCCTTTTCCACTGTGCATTGAAGGGGGTGTTGGTGCTGGGCTGCCATATCCATAACTTGAGATGCCTTCATTTCAGCCACCTCATAAGTATAAACACCACAAAGACCGACGCCTTTTGTGTGAACGTGAAGCATTATGGCCATTGCCTCATCGTGGTTTTTGCCAAAAAACCGTTCCAGTGCATGAATGACAAATTCCATCGGGGTGTAGTCGTCATTGAGCATCAAAACCTTGTACATGGACGGTTTTTTCGTCCGTGGTCTGGTTTTTAATGCAACCCCGGTGTCACCACGGCGATCACCGTCATCATTTCCGGTTTGTCCGGGATTATTTGTGGTGTGCTTTTTGTCGCTCACTTGATGGAAACTCCGTCAAAATTGGTCGAATCTTAAAATCTTGTGGCAATGATACAGCCATTTTATGGCTCTGGAAACGCCTTCAAATGATATGGTGATGCCTGACGTCATGGGCAAGACTACACCCAGCGTACCCGTGAAATTAACCTAACTATTTGTATTTGTTTGCATTTAATGATCTAATTTATCCCCTTAAGGGGTGCTTTAGACATTTTGCCACCGCACGGCATGTATATTTTTGGCATGATTAATGATTAAATGATTACTTTTTAACGCTTTATTATCTGCGCCTTGGCAGTATGTTGGGGCTATCTAGGGCTTGCGGCTTATTGAGCTGGCGAGAATTTAATTGGGAGGGGTTCCGTCTTAATGGATGGAAGCGCAACAGTATTGATAAAACTACACCCTAAAAAAACAATTGGGCGTGCATTGGCGCGCACCAGCAATGCAGTTGCTTTGTTATTTATGGCTGTATTTTTTGTTTTCTCAATTGGGTCGGGCGATGCTCATGCCAAATATGCTTCGCTTATAATTGACGCCAACAGTGGTGAGGTTTTGCATTCAGTCAATTCCGATACCCGCAATTACCCCGCATCGTTGACCAAAATGATGACCCTTTATCTTATGTTTGAATCAATCGACGAGGGTCGTCTACGGTTTGATGATAAAATTGTTTTTTCACGTCGCGCTGCACGCCAGCCATCTTCAAAAATGGGGATTGCCGCCGGAAAATCCATTAGCGTAAAAGATGCAATTTTATCTATAGCTATAAAATCTGCCAACGATGTCGCCACCGCCGTTGCCGAACATATGGGTGGGACAGAAAGAAAATTCGCCCTAATGATGACGGCCAAGGCACGCGCCTTGGGTATGAAAAATACTACGTTTAGAAACGCATCCGGCCTGCCCCATCGCGCCCAATTATCAACCGCGCGCGATTTATCAAAGCTGGCGATAGCGCTTTACCGGGATTATCCACAATATTACGGCGTATTTTCGCAAGCAAAATTTGTTCTAAATGGAAAGTCACACAAAACCCATAACACATTGCTTACATCTTACGAGGGGACCGATGGAATAAAAACCGGATACATTCGTGCTTCGGGTTTTAACTTGGTAACATCGGTTAACCGTGGCGATAGGCGCCTTGTCGGTGTTGTTCTTGGCGGAAACTCAGCCAAAGAAAGAAATAAGCACATGACAACGCTTTTAAACAAAAGTTTTGCCAAGCTTGACCAGCGTGTAGCCGCAAACAATGCGGAAAACATAAAACCAATTAACCCCAAAACACAATCTGTTGGCGCTCAGAAAAATGATTGGGCGGCAAAAACAACCGTTACCCCGCGTAACGGACAAACTGTTTGGGGTGTACAAGTAGGTGTGTACAAACAGCGTCAACCAGCAGTTGATATAGCAGCCAAAGCCATTGGCCTAGCGCCATCATATTTGGCTAAGGGGGAAATTGTAATATCGCCCCTTTACAAAAAAAATGGCAACCTTTTGTACCGCGCCCGCGTTGTGGGTGTGGAAAAAAGGTCGGCATATAGGGCGTGCAATTTTCTTGAAAAGAAAAAGATGGATTGCCTTGAAGTCAAGGTCGAGCTTCCGCTAGAAGTTGCGGCAATTGGCACAAACTAAATAATATTAAAAGTACCTGTTCAGATATGCTCTCTTGTGACGCCGCCGCCACTCGATTAGTTCCCATGGTTTATTTGAAAGGGTTACCCCGGGCCCTGGGGCGAAAAAAAATGATCTTTCAGATGCACCCCTGACATCCACACTTATTTCTTCAAGGGAATAATTTTCACCCTCAAAAAATTCCAGCCTTGCTATGGCCTTTTTAGAAAGACCGCGAATAATGCCGCCGCTGGCAACCGAGTTATTTTTCCTAGTTATCCCAGGGTAAGAATGCCCCCGGACATAGACAGCACAATAACCGGACAGGCTTGCTGGAATTACGCGAAATGTTTCCATGATTACCCTTGATGAAACATCTTCATCTAACAAGGTTCCATAAATAAAAATATTTATTTTCTCGCGCATTTTAACTTTAACCCAGATAAGGATCAGGCAAAATCAGGAACGGAAATTCCGCTTTTTTTAAGCTCGCTGCTAAGGGTTGATTTAAGGCGGGCAAGCCCTTCTTCGCTAGAAGATTCACACCTTGCGACCAGCACCGCTTGAGTGTTGGATGCACGAAGCAACCACCAGCCGTCATCGGACAAAACCCTTACGCCATCGATATCGTTTACGCTTATATCATCCCTACCCTGAAGGCGCGATTTTACCTCTTTAACCACATCAAATTTTCTTTCTTCTGGGCAGTCAAAACGAATTTCAGGGGTATTTAGTAATTGCGGTAATTCGTCACGCATATCGGCTAATGATTTATCGCTTGAAGCCACAATCGAAAGAAGCCTAACTGCGGCATAAAGCGCATCATCAAAACCATAGTATCGATGTTTGAAAAATATATGCGCGCTCATCTCACCTGCTAGTGGTGCTCCGGTTTCAACCATTTTTGTTTTTATTAATGAATGTCCGGTTTTCCACATAATAGGGTTGCCACCCATTTCAGTTATGGCATCAAAAAATGCTTGGCTTGCTTTTACATCGGCAATTATGGTTGCGCCGGGTATGTCTGCCAATACTTCACGGGCCAACAATATCATTATTTGATCACCCCATAACACCCTGCCCTTACCATCAATAACGCCTATGCGGTCCCCGTCACCATCAAAACCAAAACCCAGATCGCATTCATTTTCTGCTACCAATGCTTTTAACTGTTCAAGATTTTTTTCAACCGTCGGGTCAGGATGGTGGGCTGGAAAGTTTCCATCAATTTTTTCATTAATTACAAAATGCTGACCGGGAAGTTTTTTTACCAATTCGCTAACCGCTTCGCCTGCGGCCCCATTTGCTGGATCCCATGCAACCTTCAGGTTTTTTGTACCCTGATAATCAGAAAGAATTCGTTCCACATAAGCAGTAAATACTTTAGTACTTTCAATATTACCCGGTTCATTACCTTGGACAAAATCTCCACTGGCGCAAATTTTCCCCAAACGTTGTATATCGTCACCATAAAACGAATGCCCACCGATGCTCATTTTAATGCCGTTATATTCGGGTGGGTTGTGCGAACCAGTAATCATTACTGCGGCGTCAACTTCTTCGGTTGCGCCAGCATAATAAAGCATTGGGCTGGGGCCTAAGCCAACACGTAAAACATCAACGCCCGCAAGGGAAAGACCAGCTACCATTGATTGTTCAAGCCCGGGTGATGAAAGCCTGCCATCATAGCCAACCGCAATACGCGAACCACCGCCCTCTTTAACTATGGTTGCAAATGCCCAACCAATTGCGGCCACGTCAATGGCGGAAAAATCTTCGCCAACCACGCCGCGAATATCATATTCACGCAAGATAGTTGGGTCCAAGACATGCGCATCAGACATTAATAATTTTCCTTATTATTTATTTTTTGTGCTAACCCGAGCGCGCCCGACGCAATGATAGTCAAAACCTGCATCAAACATTTCTGATGGTTCGTATATATTTCTAAGATCAACCATCACTGGTGCATTCATTTTTTGTTTAACCCGCGCTAAATCAAGCCCACGAAATGCGTTCCATTCTGTAATTATTACCAATACATCAGCGTTTTCCATGGTGGCATATGTTTCATCGCACCATTCAACCCCATCCATCATTGATTTAGCTTCTTCCATTCCTTCTGGATCGAATGCACGTACTGTGGCACCTGCTGCAATAATTGCCGGAACAATATCAAGGCTGGGGCTATCGCGCATATCATCGGTATTGGGTTTAAACGTCAGACCCAAAACTGCAACGGTTTTGCCTTTTAACGAACCGCCACATGCTTTGCTCACCCTATCCACCATTGATATCTTACGCTTGGCATTGGCTTCAACCACCGCCTCAACAATACTTAGTGGTGCACCTGCATCGCGTGCGGTGTGGACCAATGCCATTGTGTCCTTGGGAAAGCATGAACCGCCATAACCGGGGCCAGCATGGAGGAATTTTTTTCCGATACGTCCATCTAAACCAATACCGCGCGCAACATCGTGAACATCGGCATTGACCTTTTCGCACAGATCGGCAATTTCGTTAATGAATGTGATCTTGGTGGCCAAAAAAGTGTTAGCCGCATATTTTATCAATTCAGATGAAACCCGCGAGGTAAATACGATGGGCGCTTCAATCAAAGAAATCGGGCGGTATAGTTCGCGCATCACATCTTTGGCGCGAGCACTTTCGGTACCGATTACAACGCGGTCAGGATGGGTAAAATCGGCTATGGCCGAACCTTCGCGCAGGAATTCTGGGTTTGATACCACATCAAAGTCGGCATCGGGGCGACGCGCACGGATAATACGTTCAACCTCATCACCGGTACCAACCGGCACTGTTGATTTAGTAACAACCACCGTATAGCCATCCATGGCATCGGCAATTTCTTCTGCCGCAGCATAGACGTAAGATAAGTCAGCGTGCCCGCCACCGCGTCTTGTTGGGGTGCCGACCGCAATAAATACGGCCTTTGCATCTTTTACCGCAGTGACAAGATCGGTGGTAAAGCCTAAGCGCCCGGCATTAATATTATTTTCAACCAAATCATCAAGACCGGGTTCATAGATAGGCATTACACCTTTTTTAATGCTGGCGATTTTTTTTT
>JAOUJU010000307.1 GCA_029883045.1 Rhodospirillaceae bacterium | reverse complement strand
AAAAGAAACGCAGCAAAGACGATAATGAAGAAGATTCGCCAGAAGATGGTGAAGATGATGATGACGAGAAAAATGAGAGCACAAGCTAATGCACGACATACGCGCCATTAGGGAAAACCCTGAAATCTTCGAAGCGGGAATGGTTCGCCGTGGTCGTACCGTTGATGAAGCCAAGGCGTTGACCAAGGATATTTTGGCGCTTGATACTGAACGCCGTGAAATTGAAACTCGCGCCCAAGAAATTCAGGCTGCGCGCAATGCGGCGGCTAAGGAAATTGGCAACCTAAAATCCCAAGGTGGCGATGCATCTGCCCTAATGGCTGAGGTCGCCAAATCCAAAGACGCGCAAAGCGAAGCTGAAATTGAAGCCAAGCAAAAAACCGAAGCCTTAAGTGCGGTTTTGGCAACCATACCCAATATTCCCGATAACGATGTGCCCGACGGTAAATCTGAAGACGATAATGTTGAGGTTCGCAAAGTAGGCGAGCCCCGTGCATTTGATTTTACCGCCAAAGAACATTTCGAATTGGGTGAAAACCTTGGGATGATGGATTTTGAAGTTGCGGCCAAAATGTCCGGCGCACGTTTTGTGGTGTTGAGCGGTGCTTTGGCCCGGATGGAACGCGCGCTTGGAAGTTTAATGTTGGACATCCACACAACTGAATTTGGCTACACCGAAACCAACCCACCGGCACTGGTGCGCGACAATGCGCTATACAACACCGGGCAGTTGCCGAAATTTGCGGATGACCTATTTAAAACTGACGAAGGTTTTTGGCTAATCCCCACAGCAGAGGTTCCGCTGACCAATCTGGTTGCAGGTGAAATTTTATCGGAAGATTATTTGCCCCGGCGTTATACCGCCATGACATGGTGTTTTCGTTCCGAGGCGGGTTCGGCCGGCAAAGACACCCGCGGCATGATCCGCCAACACCAGTTCACCAAGGTTGAATTGGTATCGGTGGTAAAACCCGAAGACAGCGACGCTGAACTTGAACGCATGACCGGGGCGGCGGAAGAAATATTAAAACGTCTTGGTTTGCCATATAGAACCGTAATGCTTTGCACCGGCGACATGGGTTTTGGTGCGGCCAAAACTTTTGATATTGAGGTCTGGTTACCGGGCCAAGGCGAGTACCGCGAAATTTCAAGCTGTTCTAATACCCGCGATTTTCAGGCCCGGCGCATGGGCGCGCGGTTTAGGCGCGCGGGCGAAAAGAAACCAGAATTTGTTAACACCTTAAATGGTTCCGGTCTGGCGGTTGGCCGCGCCTTGGTGGCGGTAATGGAAAACTATCAAAATGCCGA
This sequence comes from Rhodospirillaceae bacterium, assembly GCA_029883045.1. Classification (GTDB taxonomy): domain Bacteria; phylum Pseudomonadota; class Alphaproteobacteria; order Rhodospirillales; family Magnetovibrionaceae; genus DAOVVL01. Next base: position 1,334 of record JAOUJU010000307.1, on the reverse strand, counting down.
CGGTTCAATAACCGTACCCGATGCCCTTCGCCCCTATATGGGCGGCCTAGAGGTAATATCGTGATATGAGCAACCCTCAAGGCCCCGACCCAAGATTAATGTCGCTGGTTTTAGAGATGCGCCAAGGCGGCATCAGGGATGAAAAGGTTATTCGCGCCATGGAAAGCGTGCCGCGTGATTTGTTTGTGCCGCTGGCATTTCAAGACAGGGCCTATGAAAACACCGCATTACCAATCGGCCACCAACAAACCGTAAGCCAACCGTTGGTGGTGGCGATGATGACCGAAGCGTTGGAACTAACCGACCGGCACAAAGTTTTAGAAATTGGCACTGGATCTGGCTATCAAGCGGCGGTTTTATCGCCTCTTTGTCGTAGGCTCTATACAATTGAGCGCCATCGCGGGCTTAAAGAAGAAGCCGAAAAACGTTTTGCTGAGCTTGGTATTCACAATATTACCACTAAACTTGGTGATGGTTCTGTTGGATGGAAAGAGCAAGCACCGTTTGACCGGATAATCGTTACTGCGGCGGCGGTGGATTTTCCTCCAGTGCTGATTGATCAGTTAGCCGTTGGCGGAATTATGGTTGTGCCCATTGGCGATGATTTTCATGACCAGCGATTGTTCAAGGTGGTAAAAACCGAAACCGGGGTTGAAACTACAGAAATGGGATGGGTTCGTTTTGTTCCTTTTGTCGAGGGAGAGGTTCCAGAGTAGGAGCCTTGGTTTAAAAAGTATTGTTGATAAACGGGCAAGGGTGAGGCGATAATCAGCTGATGAACGTAAAATCCCTTAATAAAGCAAAATTGCCAAAAATTATTGCAGCGCTTGGCGCCATGTTTGTGCTTGGTGCCTGCGGGCTTGCCCAATGGCCGCCATCTGGTTCCGGCCCTGGCCTAGCCTATGGGTCAGGCAATGATGCATTTATTAATGCTAGCGCGGTTACGGCCGGCAAGGGTGATACGGTTTATGCCATTGCTAGGCGCCATCAGGTTAGCCCACGCGAAATAATAGAAATAAATAATCTCAGGCCCCCTTATGAGCTAGAGATCGGGCAAAGGATAAAGCTTCCCGGTGGGCGTGTTCATGTGGTTAAAAAAGGTGAGTACCTGTCGTTAATCGCTAAAAACTATAACTCAAATGCATTTTCCATAGCCCGAATTAACGGGGTATCAAAACCATATACAATTTATCCCGGACAAAAACTTCGTATTCCCCGTGGTTCGGTTGATGTGGCAACCCGTGCACCGTCAAATACCACAACACCCAATGTTCCATCATCGGGAAGCACAAGAACCACAAGCAATAACGTCCCAATAAAAATCCCCACACCAC
>JAOUJU010000306.1 GCA_029883045.1 Rhodospirillaceae bacterium | reverse complement strand
CATAAAATCCGCCATTTCCTAGCAGGCCATGATTAAGGGCGTTTAAAATACCGCCACCAGTTTCTAGTATGGGGTTTTCTTCAATGAACGATAATGCTGGGTTTGATCTTTGTTTTGTGTGGTCTTTTATTTGCTCGCCCAACCAATGCAGATTTATCACCGCATGGCGCACGCCAGCGTTGCTTAGACTATCTAACGCCCAGTCTATCATTGGCCTGCCATCGACGTTCAGCATTGGCTTGGGCGTGGTTTCGCTTAATGGGCGCATACGCATACCCAAACCTGCCGCTAAAACCATCGCATGAATAATTTTACTATTGCTCATTTTGTTTAAGATTTATCCCCCGGCGTAATACGTTTTTTCGCTGGAACATTTTTATCAAACCAGTTTTTTAAATCTACTAAATCTGGATGCAATAGCGATTGCTCTAACAACCCCCAGACCCGGGAAATATGTTTAAGATAAACCGCTTTATTATCGCGCACAAAAAGACGGGTAAAAATACCAATTACCTTTGCATGGCGGTTGGCCCCCAAAATTGCGAACGCACGGGTGAAATCATCCATATCTTTTGTTTTAGCTTTATCATGATAATACGCCAACATTTCTGTTTTTAGTTGGGGGTTTATATCGCGCCTTGCATCTTCAAGCAGGCTCATCAAATCGTAAGCCGGATGCCCGCTAAGCGCGTCTTGAAAATCCAACAATCCGCATGCATTAACATTTGTGCGCCCATCTATCAGCACTAGATTATCAACATGAAAATCGCGCAACACCAATGTTGGGTTAATGGTTTGGGCCTTGGGTAAAACATCTAGCCATAGGGAATCATATTTTTTGCGCTCGCTTTCGTTTAAATCAATTCCAACTCCCGGCATATACCAGTCAGGGAAAAGCGCTGCTTCGAGTAATAGTTTTTCATCGTTATATGTTAGCAACCATGGGGGTGACGTTTTTGCGCTATCAAGTTTGTGCAGCGCGACTAAGGCATCAACCCCAAGGGTATAAAGTTTCTTTTCATCCATCCCGCCCCGCAACGAAACAGTAAATGTATTTTCACCTAAATCTTCCAGCAATAAAAAACCATCTGATATATTTTCGCCAAATATTTCCGGTGCACTGAAACCAAGGTCCTTAAGATGGCGGGCAATCTGCACAAAAGATTTTACGTTTTCTAAATCGGGCGGGGCATCCATTAAGATTGCGCATTTATCGCCAGCGCTAATACGAAAATAACGCCGGTTGGAAGCATCGGATGGAATTGGGTAAATAACTACATTGTTCCAACCCATGTCTTCCAGCAATTGGTCGTATCCGTTGCGCGGAATGAAACCAATTAAATTTTCAGGTGTATTTTTAGGCATGCCCTGATTCTCGCAATCGTTCGGCCCAATTTCCATGGGCAATAAGTTCGGCTTGGCGATGATTTTTTCCCTTGGTTACCGTTAAAAATATATCCAGCCTGCCGCGCGGCAGATATTGGCCCATTTTTTCCGGCCATTCGACAATGGTTATTACACTACCTAGGACCTCTTCTATGCCAAGCTCCAACACTTCTTCGGGTGTGTTTATGCGGTAAAGATCAAGGTGCCATATTTCCCCGCTTTGCCCATCATAGGTTTGCACCAAGGTGAAGGTCGGGCTGGGGACTTCTTCGTCCGGATCTGTTAATTGGCGAATAAAAGCGCGCGCAAACTCGGTTTTGCCTGCGCCTAAATCACCAGAAAGGGCTATTACGTCGCCAATTTTGGCTAATCTTGCCAAGCGCTGGGCAAGATCAAAGGTGTCTTTCATGCCCGCTAATTCTATTTTTATTGTCTCAATAGACGTATTCATTTTGTCCCAATTTATCCCCAAGCAATGATCAGCACATTTGTTACACACAGAAGGGGTTTTTTGTTATTCCCCTCAGGTGTTAAACTGTTATAAGCGATTAAGTTTAACCCTCTTTATAAGTCAGAGGCCATGACCAATACCCAAATTAAAGCCGATGTTGTGATAATTGGTGCCGGACCAGCCGGGCTTTTTGCCGCATTTCAGGCAGGCATGTTGGATTTGAGGTGCCATTTAGTGGATGCGCTAGATTCCATTGGTGGGCAGCTTTCAGCGCTTTATCCAGAAAAACCCATTTATGACATACCCGGATACCCTGAGGTTCTGGCGGGTGAGCTTATTTCCATGCTCGAGGCCCAAGCCCAATCGTTTGGCCCGACATATCATTTGGGCCAGCAGGTAGAAAAACTTAGCCCTTTAAGCGGGGGCAGATGGGACATAACCACATCAAAAGGCACGCGCTTTGATGCTGGCGCGGTGATTATTGCCGCCGGTGTTGGCGCTTTTGGCCCAAATCGCCCGCCGTTAGATGGCATAGAACAGTTTGAAGGCAAGGGTCCGGGCTTGGGCGTAAATTATCTTGTTAAAAAACGCGAAGATTTTCGGGATAAACGCGTGGTAATAGCCGGCGGCGGCGATTCGGCGGTGGATTGGGCGGTATCATTGGCTGATGTGGCTAAATCAATAAATGTTGTCCATCGGCGGGATAAATTTCGCGCCCAGCCCGAAAGCGTTAAAAAAATGCAAGAGCTGGGCAAAAGCGGCAAGGTTGAAATTACCGTTCCGTTTCAGCTCGATTCCATCAAAAGCGAAAATGGGGCTATTACTCAT
>JAOUJU010000305.1 GCA_029883045.1 Rhodospirillaceae bacterium | reverse complement strand
TCATATGGGGCGGGGAATGTTCCTCGCCCCACTATGATTTAAGCGATGCAAGCTTGATAAATTACTTGATAAATTAATGTCGGGCATTCTTTTAGAGGAGGGATAACCCGTGAGCAATTCCACCAAAATAGGCAAAGTATATTTAGTCGGCGGTGGCCCGGGCGATCCGGAACTGTTGACCATGAAAGCCCATAGGGTTTTGGGCATTGCCGATGCGGTTGTTTATGACAGGTTGGTTTCCGATTCTGTGCTAGACCTTGTCCCTGCTGGTGCCGCTAGATTTTTTGTCGGCAAGCAGACCAATAACCACACCATGCCCCAAGAAGAAATAAATGCGCTTTTGGTCAACCTTGCGCTTAGTGGCCATATGGTTGTGCGCCTAAAGGGCGGTGATCCATATGTTTTTGGTCGCGGTAGCGAAGAAGCAATTGAGCTTATAAAATCCGAAGTTCCGTTTGAGGTAATCCCCGGAATAACCGCCGCCGCTGGTGCCGCAGCGTCCATTGGTGTGCCGCTTACCCATCGTGGCATGGCAACGGGGGTGCGTTTTGTAACCGGGCATTGCCGGGCTGATGTGCCGCTGGATATGGATTGGAAAAGCCTTGCCGATCCCAATACCACCCTTGTGGTGTATATGGGGCTGGCCAACATGGGGCAGATTTCGGCAAACCTTATGGCTGCAGGGCTGGATGGCGCGACCCCAGTAATGGCGGTTTCCAAGGCAACGATGCCCGATCAGCAAACATGCAAAGCAACCTTGGCCACACTGGTTGATACCGTTAATGCAAGAAAGTTGAAAAGCCCGGCATTAATTATTATCGGACAAGTCGCAGGCTTGGCAGATATCATAGGACCTGAGATGATAGCCAAGAAAGGTAGCGACGATGGTGAAATCATCAGGTCAATTGCCAGCGCGTAAATTGGTTTTAAGTTTTAGCTTGGCCTTTTTTGCCATTGCCGTTTGCGGTCCTGTCGTCGGTGCAGAACCACAGCCAAAACGTCAAGGCGAGCTCATCCATTTGCTTATTCAAGATTGCGGATCGTGTCATGGGCTGACGCTAAAGGGTGGCTTGGGCCCGGCGCTTTTACCGCAAAGTTTAGCAGATAAAGATGATGATTTTTTAACTGATATAATTTTGTATGGTGTTCCCGGCACGCCAATGCCGCCGTGGGAAATTGAAATATCAAAAGACGAGGCCAGTTGGCTTGTTAAACGTATGAAAGAAGGCAACATAAATGACCGCTAAGTATTTTATTCATGCATTAGTATTTGTGTTTGCGCTGCTAACCTATACATCGTCGATTGCCGGCGAAGCCACAATTCGTGGCAGTGGTGATTTGGGCGTTATTATTGAACGCGCTAGCGGATCCGTACAAATAATAGAAACAACGAACCGCACGAAACTTTTTTCGATTGATGGTCTGGGTGATCTAAGTCATGCATCGGTGGTTTTTTCCCGTGACCAGCGTTATGCATTTGTATTTGGGCGTGATGGTGGTTTAACCAAAATTGATATTTTATTAGGAAAAATAGTAAATCGCGTGGTGCAGGGGGGAAATGCAATTGGCGGCGCCATTTCGCAAGATGGCACACTGGTTGCTGTTTCAAATTATGAACCGGGCGGGGTTCGGGTGTTTGATTCTGAAACCTTGGAAATAGTGGCCGACATACCAGCTAGTTATGGCAATGGTCTTCTTTCCAAAACTGTTGGTTTGGTTGATGCGCCTGATAACCGATTTATTTTTTCCCTATATGATGCAGGCGAAACATGGATAGCTGATTTTTCCAAATCCAACACACCGGAAATAACCAAGTTCAAAAATACCGGTGACCTTCCTTATGATGGTCTAATTACCCCTGATGCACGTTATTATATTGCCGGGTTATTCGGCGAGGACGGCCTTGCCATGCTTGATTTATGGCATCCGGAAAAAGGCATGAAACGAATATTGGGTGGTTATGGGCGTGGCGAAGAACCGCTACCTGTTTATAAAATGCCTCATCTTGAAGGCTGGGCCCAAGCCGGAGGAAGCCTATTTTTACCCGCAATTGGCAGGCACGAAGTCTTAGTTGTAAACGCAACCACATGGCAGGAAACAGCCCGCATCCCGGTTCACGGCCAACCAGTATTTGCCATGGCCCGGCCCGATGGCAGGCAAATATGGGTTAATTTTGCCCATCCTTTGAACGATGTAGTGCAGGTAATTGATGTCGATACCATGAAAATAATAAAAACCTACAATCCGGGCAGGGCGGTATTACATATGGAATTCACCCCACGGGGTGAACAGGTATGGATATCAGTTCGTGACCGAAATGTGGTTGAGATATATGACACCAGAACAATGGAAAAAATAACCGAGATTCCAGCAAACACTCCCAGTGGAATTTTTTTGACCGCGCGCGCATCGAAAATGGGTCTTTGATATATGTTTAGCACTGATAAAAAATTGCTTAATGATTACCAGCGCGATTTTCCACTTGTGCCACGCCCTTATGCTGAAATTGGAAAACAATTGGGTCTTAGCGAAGGCGAGGTAATTGATGATTTTTCCCGACATCAGGAAAACAAAACCATAAGCCGTATCGGTGCGGTGGTAAAAAACGGAACCATAGGTGCCAGCACTCTTGCGGCGATGAAGGTTCCGCAAGAAAAATTGGTTGATATCGCT
>JAOUJU010000304.1 GCA_029883045.1 Rhodospirillaceae bacterium | reverse complement strand
CTCGGCAGTATCGGCCACTCCGGCAAATCCCTTTCCCGGCATCGCCAACAAAAGCGTAAAAACCAGCAATAACAAATGCCTAGGCATTGTAATGGCTAGCCTATGGCTACGTTGAAAACAGGCAGATATGGTCATAATTTTCTTTCTAAACACAATATATAGCCCTTTAGGGCAAGGCTGAATATACGGACTCATTTCCTCAACCACAAGCATGTGCAGGTTAGCCATAAAAACATTTTGTGGATAACTGTTAAGCATAGATAACATATTGAAATATTAGGGCTTATTTATGACGGCTAATTGCTAGTCATCAGTTTTGTTTCTGTAAGCTATGGATTTTCCCAGTCTAGCAAGGGTCAATCTTATTTCTTCGTCTTCAATATTGCTTAGTGATTCGTTCAAAGCGTGCTCTTGTTCTGGCGTTAGTTCGTGCTTTGGGGGCTGTTTGTTTTGTTCTTGCGGTATGGGGCCTTGGCTCAAACGCAGCCCCACTACCGCTTTATAGCCAAAATGGCGATTTATACGCTCAATAATAATTGGCTCTAGGTGCTGTATTTCGGTAGCCATGCCCCCGGTAATGGTTTTGAGGTACAATATGCCGCCAGAGGCGCCATCTCTTGAAAATGTGAGTTTTTCCGGGGCGCTAAATTTTGCTAGCTCGGGCCCAACTATTTCCGACCAATTATTGATTATGGCAGCGTTTGAAAACCCGCGTTTACCAAAAACAGGTTTTACAATTCTTTCCACCATACGTGAAAGTAGCTGGGATTTACGCGCCCTTTTGGGCCTGTATGGTTTTTTGCCGTTTTTTTGATCAGGTGTCATTTATTCAATAATACCCATTTATTACAAGCATGGGTGGTTATTTTCTATTTGCAAAATGCAATTAGGGTTACCATATGCACAACGTGGGACAAGGAGAAAAAGGGCTTGGTCACCAAAAACACAAGTATTTTATTGGTTGAAGACACCGTGGCGCTCGCGCGCACCTATGAGGCGTATCTCAAAAAAGGTGCATACGACGTTGTTCACGTTGAAACCGGGGCTGAGGGCATGGCGGGTGTTTCCGAAAACCCACCTGAAATAGTGCTGCTTGATCTTGTGCTGCCCGATATGGACGGCCTTGAAATACTGAAATATATATCAGAAAAAGAAATCCCCAGTGCCGTAATTGTAATTACCGCCAATGCATCGCTTAATACCGCCATCGATGCAATGCGCTTAGGTGCCATGGATTTTCTAGTAAAGCCATTTAGTGCCGACCGGTTAATAGTAACCATAGAAAACGTTATTGAGCGTCAACATCTAAGCAAAATTGTAAACACCTATCGCAATGATATTGATCGGCGCGAATATGCAGGCTTCATTGGTGCATCGCTGCCGATGCAGGGCGTTTACCGTATTATAGATAGTGCCGCTGGATCAAAGGCAACCGTGTTTATCACGGGCGAAAGCGGAACCGGAAAAGAAGTCTGCGCCGAAGCTATACACAACAAAAGCCAGCGTAAAAGCGGACCTTTTGTTGCAATAAACTGTGGCGCCATCCCAAAGGATTTGATGGAGAGCGAAATTTTTGGTCACGTTAAGGGGGCTTTTACGGGCGCGGTTGCAGACCGTGACGGTGCAGCAACAAAAGCAAAAGGCGGGACCTTATTTTTAGACGAAATATGCGAAATGGACATGAGCCTGCAAACCAAGCTATTGCGATTTATTCAAACCGGAACCTTTCAGAAAGTTGGCGGATCAAAAACCGAAGAAGCAGATATCAGATTTGTTTGCGCCACCAATAAAGACCCCATGGTCGAGGTCGCCGAGGGGCGTTTTCGCGAAGACTTGTTTTATCGGTTGCACGTTATTCCAATTGCGATGCCACCATTACGTGATCGTGACCATGATGTTTTATCAATCGCTGAAAACCTTTTGATGACATATGTTGACGAAGAAAAAAAATCATTCAACGGCTTTTCCGACGGTGTGCGCGGTGTGCTGGCTGCCTACCAATGGCCCGGAAACGTTCGCCAATTGCAAAACGTAATAAGAAATATGGTTGTTCTGAATGATGGAGAAGAAATAACTGAAAATATGCTTCCCGCCCCATTGGACGAATTTGTTGGCAAGGCAAATCCAATTACATTTACCGAAGATAGCCAATATAAATATGGCTCATCGGCAAGCCCTGCCGTTGCATCAGTCAAAAAATCTGAATCTGAATCTATAGAAGCACCATCCATACCACTTGGCGAGGATGATATCCGACCGCTTGATGAAACTGAGCGAGAAATCATCGAGCATGCGATAAATATTTGCGATGGCAATGTGCCCAAGGCGGCGGCACATCTTGGTATTTCAGCGTCAACAATTTACCGCAAGCGCCAAGCATGGGAAGAAAAACAAAAAAAGATGGCTTGATGTAATATTTTAAGAATTATTATCAGGGCTTGTTACGGTAAGTTCCACCACAAGCTTTTCACCATCTTCGATGTCACCGGGAACGCTCAAAAGAACTTTTTCTGCAGCCTGCAATATTTTTTCAGGTATCCCCGTATCAATCGTCTGTTCAAGGTCGAATGCTAGCTCACCAGAATCGGGTAGACCATATGTTCGGCACACCCCCTTGAGAGAATGGGCGTGTCTTTTTAATACAGAAAGGTCACCGTCAGCATTTTTTCTATCCCTTATT
>JAOUJU010000303.1 GCA_029883045.1 Rhodospirillaceae bacterium | reverse complement strand
GTATGCGGTATTAGCTTTCGTTTCCAAAAGTTATTCCCCACTGCTAGGTAGTTTCCCACGCGTTACTCACCCGTGCGCCACTCTACTAACACCCGAAGGTGCGTTCTCGTTCGACTTGCATGTGTTAGGCATGCCGCCAGCGTTCGTTCTGAGCCAGAATCAAACTCTCAAGTTGACTTACTAACCTTGCTTCCGAAGAAACAAGTTAGAACAGAGCCATTTCTAAATTACACAAAACGTCACATATAAATAACATATAAGACGATTGCACAGACTTAGACGGATCTGGATTTTGGTCCAAAAGACCTTTACCAGGACCGCCGCCTGCGCATCTCTTCCATTATCAACAATTTAAAAGAACAAACAAAAACCGAGGCCCGTAGACCCCGGAAAAAATGCGACAAACCGGCGGGCCAGTTCGTCGCGTCGGGGGGTTTTAGGCCCCCCTGACGGGGATGTCAAACCTAAATTCTAAAAAAAATTAAATTAATTTAAGAACTTGGTTTAAATTCGGAATCGGCGACCAGAATCGATCGCCAAGGGCCGGGATTGTACTCGGATAATAATAAAAAAACAAGGCATTCCGCTATGTTTAGGCGGCGATAGACACCTTGTGCCCCCTTGATATAGGTTTGGTGTATATGCAGTGCAATAGGCACTACGATTGGTGTTATGGATCAATTTTTACCATTATCAGGAGACGCTATTGGCAATGCTAAACAAATTTAAAGCGAATCAGGGGCGTTTTTTTACCCCTTCAAGACCATTATCGGGATCGATTCTCGGAAAAATTACCGTATTTGCGGTTATTTCGCTTAGCCTTGGTGCGTGCACCCAGGGGTCCATGCTTTCATCCAATTCCGCAAGCCCACAAACTGGGCCAGATGGGCAAGTGTCGGCACCTGAAAAATCGTTTAACCGCTTCCCTGATATTCCAATCCCAACTGGTGCTGAAATGGATACAAAACGCACCCTTGTGTTCGGCAGTGGCGAAGATTGGTACGGACAACTAACGCTTAATGCAAAGCACGACGGTGATTCAATATTTGATTTTTACAAACAAGAACTATCCGGTTTTGGTTGGGAAGAAATTACCTCGGTGCGCGCCGATGTAAGCTCGCTTACATATATGCGGGCAGAACGAGTTGCTACAATTCAAATTGCAAAAAACACAATTAGAGGAAGCATCATTACAATTACGATTTCACCGCGCGGTGGTGCAGTGCCTAAATAAAATATTATTTATTTAAAATTAAAAAACCCGCCTAGCAAATAAATCAATTTTTTGCAGCGGGTTTTTTTGTAATTTATTTTTTAATTTTTAATCAGTTGAAATTGATTGTGGTCGGGTCGCAATACTGACGTTTTTGTTTTAGGTTGCGACAAACCGAAACTGCTTCTTTATCAGAAGAAACTGGCCCTGCCTTCAGGCGGTAAAAAACACCTTTGGGGGAGCCAAGATCAACCTGCTCAATGTTCATTTCAAGATCTCCCAATTGTGATGGGAATTTTGCTTGCAGTTGTTTCCATCCACGCTCGGCAGCTTTCATCTGACGATAAGACGCAAGGTGTACTCCCGGTTGAAACCCTGATAATTTTTTTGCCGAAGGCTTGCCATTTGCTGACGTTTTTGTGCCAGACATTTGCCCCGCTGATTGTGGCGAAGATGCCATCTGCGCATTCATCGCGCCTTCGATTGCGCTGCGTTCGCGGGCATACTCATCGTTAGTAATAATATCGGCTTGTTTTAAAAACTCTAACCTGCGGATAGCATCAGCAGCGCTCATTAAATCCTTTGGTGGCAATGGTGGCATCGCCATGGATGCGGGGCTTTCGGGCATAAGAGCATCAAGTATCATTGTGCGCTCAGAGCTGTGCTGGCTAACTGATATTGCACGCATTTCCAGCGCCCTACTTATGGCCCTGAGGCGATTTGTTATTTGCCCTACAGGGGGAACTGGGCGATCTAACCCTGTTGATGGCGGGTTTGATGAAAGCGGCAATAACGAACCAATGTTTACTTGGCGTCGCGTGGTGAATTCATCGGTTGTAATCAGGCCCTGCTCGACAAGTTGGCGCATTGCCCTGAAGCGTTCGACAATGTTTTTATCGGCATCGGAAAAAGTTATTTCATCGGCAATAACACGATTAACTGCCATTGATGGTGCAGATGGCGTTACATAAAGCTGCGATGTTGGCATGGCCCCACCAACGGTTGGAGTTCGGGTTGGAACCGACGAAGACATTTGCGATCCCTGCCCGCTTGCAACGACATCAGTGCTACCGCCGCCCATAATGGCAAGGTTTATGCTTGCCAATTCATCAATTGATTGCGGCTGACTTCCTGTCCAAAGAACAATTTCCTCAGTCGGTTGTGGTTGAATTGCCTTAATGCGTTCGTAAAAAGCGCGCGCCTTTCTTGATTGACCTGTGTTTTGATAAACAAGAGCAGAACCAAAAAGGGCGTGCACATCATCGGGGTTTATAGCAAGGGCTCTTTCAAAAAAGCCCAGCGCCTTTACGCTGTCGCCCTTGGTTAATTCAGCGAGACCAAGTTCGGCCAAATCGTTTTGGGCAACCGGGCCATTTGCCCAAAATACATTATTGCCAAAAGCACCTTCATTTAATGCACTACATGCACCAAGCGAGATTACAGCAAAAATTGCCGCGCTTATTTTGATG
>JAOUJU010000302.1 GCA_029883045.1 Rhodospirillaceae bacterium | reverse complement strand
CGATAAATTTCGCCGCCGTGAAGGCGCATTTGATTTATCAATGCATGGAATTCGTCTGTGCATCAATGAAGGCATAAAAGTAGGCATTCGTTTTACCATGACCCAAGACAACGTCCATGAGTTGGATGATTTGTTAAAGCTCATGGATGATGAAGGAATTGATAAATTTTATTTGTCGCACCTTAATTATGCCGGACGAGGAAATCATAACCGTAAGGATGATGCGGTTCACGCAATGACCCGAACTGCCATGGAAAAACTTTTTGTTCATTGTATGGAAGATCGAAAAAAAGGAAGCACCAAAGAATTTGTCACTGGTAACAATGATGCCGATGGACCATTTTTGTTAAAATGGGTTGAAAAAAATTATCCTGAAAGCACAGACCACGTAACCGAGCTATTAAAACGCTGGGGCGGAAATGCATCAGGGGTTAATGTAGCAAACATTGATAATACTGGACACGTTCATCCAGATACAATGTGGTGGCACTATGATTTGGGGTCAGTCCATGACAGGCCGTTTTCTGAAATATGGATGGATACCTCTGACCCACTTATGGCTGGGCTAAAACAAATCCCGCGTCAGGTAACTGGACGTTGCGGTGAATGTAATTTTTTTGAAATTTGTAATGGCAATACCCGCACCCGGGCCCATCAGGTAAGTGGAAATTTTTGGGATGAAGACCCCGGTTGTTATCTGGTTGACGAAGAAATTGGTTTAAGCGGTACTCGCGAACGTTTAGCGGTATCGTCATATTCGCGTGGCACTACGCGCAAAGATAGCGCCAAAGATAGCGCCAAGGTAGTTTAATTACAGGCATAACCCTATGAAAAATAATAATTTATTCTCCGTAATGGCAATGGTTGTGGCAATTATATTGCCCAGTGGCGCGTTTAGCGAAGGCGTGACCGAAACCTACCAAGAACATTGTGCATCATGCCATGGGGCCGAACGCCTAGGTGGAATGGGCCCTGCATTGTTGCCGGGTAACCTTGGGCGCATGAAAAAGAAACAAGCCGAAAACGTAATTGCCAATGGCCAACCTGCAACCCAGATGCCGGGGTTTGCAGATAAAATATCGCCTGAACAAATAACCCAGTTGGTTGAATTGGTTTATTCCCCGCCTAAACAAATTCCAAAATGGGGCATCGATAAAATAAATGAAAGCCACATGGTTTTTATTGCCGAAGATAAGCTGCCGAAAAAACCCGCGCATAATGCTGATCTATTGAATTTGTTTGTTGTGGTTGAATCTGGCGACCATCACGTAACCATTCTTGATGGTGATAAATTTGAACCATTGGCCCGGTTTGAAACCCATTTTGCATTACACGGCGGGGCAAAGTTTTCTCCCGATGGCAGGTTTGTTTATTTTGGTTCGCGTGATGGTTGGGTAACTAGGCACGATCTTTATAATTTTGAAACTATCGCTGAAACACGTGTGGGCATAAACCTGCGCAATATTGCTGTTTCCAGCGATGGACGCTACGTAATGGCAGCTAATTATTTACCCAATACACTGGTGCTAATGGATGCCAAGGATTTATCGGTAATAAAAATATTCGATATTGCTGATAATAAGGGTAAAACATCGCGGGCCAGCGCGGTTTATAATGCGCCACCACGGCAAAGTTTTTTAATTGCCCTAAAGGACATACCTGAAATTTGGGAAATATCTTATATGGATAACCCTAAACCGGTGGCCCAGGGGTTAGTGCATAATTATAAACCCGGACAACTAGAAGGCCAATTTGATTTTGGCCCGTTTCCGGTTAGACGAATAAAGCTAGATGATTATTTAGATGACTTCTTTTTCGACCAGCAATACCGCACGGCTTATGGTGCGGCACGAAATGCTAAAATGGGCCAAGTCATAAACCTTAATGTTGGGCGCAAGGTTGGCGACCTTGAGCTTTCATCAATGCCCCATCTTGGTTCTGGAATTACTTTTGAATATCAGGGCAGGCAGGTTCTAGCGACACCGCACCTTAGCGAAGGGGCGGTAAGCGTTATTGATCTGCAATCGTTTAAAACCATCAAACGAATTGAAACAATGGGTCCGGGGTTTTTTATGCGTGGCCATGAAAATAGCCCTTATGCCTGGGTTGATGTTTTTTTTGGTCCCAACAAAGACGTTTTGCATGTAATTGATATGCGTACCCTTGAAATAGTAAAAACAATTAACCCAGCACCGGGCAAAACCAACGCCCACGTTGAATTTGATCGCGACGGTAGCCATGCGTTAGTTAGCGTCTGGGAAATGGATGGCTGGGTGGTTGTTTATGATGCGATTACTTTAAAAGAAGTAAAGCGCATACCAATGAAAAAGCCAGTTGGAAAATATAACGTATTTAATAAAATTAATTATTCGTCAGGCACTAGTCACTAGCTTTTTTACGCTTGAATATATAAAACCCTTCAATACTGGGCGGTCATGGGTTATCTTGCGGCGTGATTACGGGGTGCGTAATATTGCGCAAGGAAATTCAAACCAAATTAAAAGGTACATTTATGAAGGTTTTAGTAACAGGCAGCGCAGGGTTTATCGGTAGTAATGTATCAAGGCGGTTACTAGATGCCGGGCATTCAGTTATCGGCCTTGATAATCTTAATGATTATTATGATGTGACCTTGAAGCAAGCCCGACTTGACCGGATAATTGACCGCCCGTCATTTACGGAA
>JAOUJU010000040.1 GCA_029883045.1 Rhodospirillaceae bacterium | reverse complement strand
TTCCCTCATTTACAATGCGCCAATTGCTTGAAGCAGGCGTTCACTTTGGTCATAGCACCCGTCGTTGGAACCCAAAAATGGCACCGTTTCTTTACGGTGACCGCAACAAAATCCACATTATTGATCTAGGCCAGACAGTTCCCATGCTTTCGCGCGCCATGGAAGCCGTTCGCGACGTGGTCGCAAAGGGCGGACGTGTGTTGTTTGTCGGCACAAAACGTCAAGCACAAGAAAAAGTGGCCGAAGCTGCAAAATCATGCGGTCAATATTATGTAAATCACCGTTGGTTGGGTGGAATGCTTACCAACTGGCAAACAATTTCAGGCTCCATCAAGCGCTTGCGCGAATTGGAAGCAATTTTTGATAATGCCGAAAAAACTGCAGGGCTCACCAAAAAGGAGCTTCTTCAGCTTACCCGCGAACGCACCAAGCTAGATTTAGCCTTGGGCGGCATCAAAGATATGGGCGGCTTGCCTGATATATTGATAGTAATCGACACCAACAAAGAAGACACCGCCGTGACCGAGGCTGTAAAGCTTGGCATTCCGGTAGTTGGGGTTCTTGATTCTAACTCTGATCCTGCAGGCATTGATTATCCAATTCCTGGTAATGATGATGCCATTCGCGCGATTTCCACCTATTGCGACCTTATTGCTGGTTCTGTTCTTGACGGTATCCAGTCTGAGGTAACAAGCCGTGGTGGTGACGCAGGTGCGGCCGTAGAACCAGCCCAAGAGGTTATTCCTGAGGTTGTAGCTGAAGCTACACCTGAGGCTTCGCCCGCGAGCGAACCTGTACAGGCTTAATATAGAAATTAGCGTATTTTCAATGCGTTACATAATCAGCTTATAAGCGAGGTTTAAGAAAAATGGCAGAAATTACTGCAGCGCTAGTCAAAGAACTGCGCGAAACATCCGGCGCCGGAATGATGGATTGCAAGAAAGCGTTGGCCGAAAATGACGGAAACATCGAGGCAGCACAAGATTGGCTGCGCACCAAAGGTCTAGCATCAGCCGCTAAAAAGTCCGGACGCATAGCATCAGAGGGTCTTGTTGGTGTTGCAACTGATGGAAATACTGGCGCAGTGGTTGAGGTTAATTCCGAAACCGATTTCGTTTCCAGAAATGAAAAATTCCAAAATTTTGTAAAAACTGTGACAGAAATTGCCCTTAAAACTGGCAACAGCATTGATGATCTAAATGCAGCGCAATACCCGGAAACTGGCCGTACCGTGGCCGAAGAGCTAACTCAGCTTATTTCCACCATTGGCGAAAACATGAATATTCGTCGGGTTGCAGTTCAAACCGTTGATGGCGGCATTATTTCCACCTATGTCCATGGCGCAATTCAGCCCGGACTTGGCAAAATTGGCGTTTTGGTGGCCACAACTGGTGCCGATACGTCAGCAGCTGATGTCATCGGAAAGCAGGTTGCAATGCACATTGCTGCCACTAACCCGCAATCACTTAGCCAAGATGACCTAGACCCCGCAATTGTTGAGCGGGAAAAGGCTGTTTTGACCGAACAGGCCCGCGAATCAGGCAAGCCTGAAAACATCATTGAAAAAATGATCGAAGGGCGCATTCGCAAGTTCTACGAAGAAGTCTGCCTTTTGGAGCAAACCTTCGTTATTGACGGCGAAAGCAAGGTCGGCAAAGCGGTTGAGGCCGCTGGCAATGGGCTAGCTATAAAGGCATTTATCCGCTTTGGCCTAGGCGAAGGCATCGAGAAAAAAGAAGAAGACTTCGCCGCCGAGGTGGCGGCTGCAGTCGGCGGCTGATAAGCCAAAAACAACAAGGGGCGGTACCTTTAGCGGGTTCTGCCCCTTTTTTGTACCCCTTGGGTGTGGATAGGTTAGTATCTAAATGCAGGGAATCCCAGCATGGCTGCTGGGCCTGAAAATAAGGGCTGAAACACACAAAATGGCAACAAAACCAAAATTTAAACGTGTATTGCTCAAGCTTTCCGGTGAAGGACTTATGGGGCCTAAGGCTTTTGGTCTTGATGCACCAACGGTTGAGCGCATAGCAGGTGAAATAAAGTCAGTCCACGATATGGGCGTTGAATTGGCACTGGTAATAGGTGCGGGCAATATTTTTAGGGGCGTTTCTGATGCCGCTGGAAACATAGAGCGCACATCAGCCGATTATATGGGCATGCTTGCCACCGTTATGAATGCCATCGCCATGCAAAGCGCGCTTGAAGCCATAGGGGTTCAGACCCGGGTTCAGTCGGCAATTCCAATGGATATGGTGTGCGAACAATTCATTCGTAGGCGTGCCATTAGGCATCTAGAAAAAGGCCGCGTAGTTATTTTTGCCGCCGGTACCGGAAACCCGTTTTTTACCACCGATACGGCAGCAGCCCTGCGTGCAACCGAAATGGGTTGTGATGCATTGCTAAAAGGTACCCAGGTAGACGGTGTTTACTCGGATGATCCAAAGACAAACCCCGATGCTACGCGTTATGAAAAACTTAGCTATCAAGATGTTTTGTCGCGAAACCTAAGGGTTATGGATACATCGGCAATAGCCCTTGCGCGCGATAATGATTTGCCAATTTTAGTATTTGCACTGCATACACCAGGATCCTTTGCCGAAGTGGTGCGTGGAAACGGAACATACACAATAGTTGAATAATTTTTAATAGAGGGAAGTAAAAAAGTGGCAGACGGTGATATCAAAAATTTGAAAAGCGACGCAACCAGACGTATGGAAGGCGCGGTTGATGTTCTGCACAAGGAATTTTCCGGCCTTCGCACCGGGCGTGCTTCAGTAAGCCTGCTTGATCCGGTAACGGTCAATGCTTATGGCGCCGATATGCCGCTTAACCAAGTGGGAACAGTAGGCGTTCCGGAATCAAGGATGCTTTCCGTTCAGGTGTGGGACAAGGGATTGGTCAAATCGGTTGAAAAAGCGATTATCGATTCAGGTCTTGGCCTAAACCCTGCAGTTGATGGGCAGATGGTGCGTATTCCCATTCCACCCTTAAACGAAGAGCGCCGGACAGAACTTAGTAAAATCGCAGGAAAATATACCGAAGAAGCACGAATTGCGGTTCGTAACGTGCGCCGCCACGGTATGGATGAATTGAAAAAAATGGAAAAGGATAACCATATTTCCGAAGACGCACACCATCAGTATTCGGATGAAATACAAAAATTAACAGACGAATTCATCAAAAAAATAGACGACATGCTGGCGCAAAAAGAAAAAGATATTATGCAGGTCTAAAGGAAAGGCATTAATCCATATGACCGCAAAAACCAAACCAGTTAGCAATGATTTACCCGCCAGTGATGGCGGTGGTAAACTGCCTGCCCATGTTGCCATAATAATGGATGGAAACGGGCGCTGGGCAAAGGCTCGCGGCCTTCCACGCAGTGCCGGGCATAAACGTGGTGCCGAGGCGGCACGCAAAGCCGTTCGTGCGGCGGCTGAAGCTGGGGTTTCTTATATTACACTGTTTGGTTTTTCGTCAGAAAACTGGAGCCGTCCAGATGAAGAGGTCAGCGACCTTATGGGGCTTTTGCGGTTTTATCTAAAGCGTGAAATTAAATCGTTGCAAAAAGATGGGGTAAGGCTTCGTGTAATTGGTAACCGTGCGATGCTGCCCACCGATATTCAGGAACTTATTTCTGCGGCAGAAAAACAAACAGAAAATAATGCTCGAATAACGCTTATTATAGCGCTTTCATATGGTGGGCGGGCGGAAATTGTAAACGCGGCAATGTCGCTTGCCGTCAAAGCAAGTGAAGGCGTGATTGATCCATCTGAAATAAACGAAGAAATGTTTTCTGGATACCTAGAAACCGTAGGAATACCAGACCCAGATTTATTGATACGCACATCAGGGGAAAAAAGAATAAGCAATTTCCTTTTGTGGCAAACCGCTTATTCCGAATTTATTTTTACAGATACCCTGTGGCCGGATTTTTCGGCCGAAGATTTTGATGCGGCACTTGCCGAATTTAGTGCTCGTGAACGCAGATATGGCAAAGTTAGTGGCTGAAAAAAACAAAAATACAATTATCCTAAGGATAGTTTCCGCAGTAGTCCTAGCGCCCGCAGTTTTGTGGGTGGTTTTTATGGGCGGTATGGCGTTTGAGATGATGGTTGCCCTTGCGGCGATTATTTTAGTTTACGAGTGGACAAAAATGGTTGGCCGCAATTTTTGGTGGCTGGTGCTTGGCGGGGTTTATATTTCTGCGGCAATTTTTGCCATCTGGTGGCTGCGCGAAGAAAATGATAGCGGCCTTTATCACTTTGTTTGGCTGTTGGTTGTGGTGTGGGCAACAGATATTGGTGGATACATTTTTGGTATGACGCTTGGTGGACCCAAATTAGCACCAGCAATCAGTCCCAATAAAACATGGTCAGGATTTATCGGTGGAATTTTGTTGGCCGTAGTCGGTGCATATTCCGTGGCGACATTTTTTGCTGAACAGGCGCAAATGCTAAATTTTGTATCAGTTATTATTTTGGCTGCGGGAATATCGGTTGTTTCACAATTGGGCGACCTATTTGAAAGCAAGGTTAAGCGGCGCTTTGGGGTAAAAGATTCAGGTAGCGCCATACCCGGGCACGGCGGATTATTTGACCGGGTTGACGGTCTTATGGCGGCATCCATAGGCTTGGCTTTGTTTAACCAAATTGTTGGCGGGGGTGTTCTTTGATGGCAGTAGCAGAGGCACCAATTAGCGAGCCACACACAAGCGCGCTTGGCAGTATAAACCCGCGTTCAATCAGCGTGTTTGGGTCAACTGGCTCAATTGGTTGTAATACGGTTGAATTGCTAAGCCAAAACCCCAAAAGCTTTTCTGTTGATGCCCTGACCGCTGGAAGTAATTGGCAGCTTTTGGCCAAACAGGCAATCGAGCTTGGCGCATCAGTTGCGGTTATTAACGACGAAAGCCACTACAATGATCTTAAAAATGCCCTTTCCGGAACAAACGTAGAAGCCCAAGCAGGTAATGTTGCCTTGGTTGAGGCTGCAAAAATACCATCTGACATGGTGGTTGCAGCAATAGTAGGCGCGGCCGGATTAAAACCAACACTTGAGGCTGCAAAAAGAGGGGCCTTGGTGGCGCTCGCCAATAAGGAATGCCTTGTTTCTGCGGGTGATATTTTGCTTAAAGAGGTTAAAAAAAGCGGCGCAACCATTATTCCAGTTGATTCCGAGCACAGCGCAATTTTTCAGGTTTTTGATTTTGATAATCCCGATAGCGTTGCCGGAATTACCCTGACCGCATCTGGCGGGCCATTTCGTGATCTGAGCTTGGCTGAAATGCAATCTGTTACGCGCGAAGACGCGCTAAATCACCCTAACTGGGATATGGGTGCCAAGATATCCATTGATTCAGCCACTATGATGAATAAGGGGCTGGAAATCATAGAAGCTTTTCATTTGTTTCCGGTGGCCCTTGATGAGATTGACGTTCTGGTGCACCCGCAATCAGTTGTTCATAGCCTGGTATCATATGTTGATGGATCAGTTTTGGCCCAGATGGGAACGCCTGATATGAAAACACCAATATCATATGCTCTGGCATGGCCCGGAAGAATGACAACTTCGGCGCAAAAATTATCACTGGCAGATGTTGGCAGGCTGGACTTCAGGGCGCCAGATAATGAGCGTTTCCCAGCCCTTGGTCTTGCACGCAGAGCCTTGCAAACTGGCGGAAGTGCGCCCACAATACTAAACGCTGCTAACGAAGTTGCTGTATTGGCGTTTCTTCAAGGAAAAATTGGGTTTGTGCAAATATCTGCGGTTGTCCAAAGGGTGCTTGAATCAGTTAATTCCGTAGCCATGGGCAGTATAGACGATGTTTTGGCCGCCGATGATGAGGCTCGTGACACGGCCAATAATGTGATAAATACAATTAAGTTATAAGATTAAACAATAAGAATAGTAAGTTGATTTCATGGAATTATTTAGTTTTATTTGGGAATATGTGCTTCCCTTCGTTCTAGTCTTGTCTGTGCTGATTTTCATTCATGAGATGGGCCATTTCCTGGTTGCCAGATGGGCCGGCGTAAAGGTTGAGGTTTTCTCAATAGGTTTTGGCGGTGAATTGTACGGTTTTAATGACCGTCACGGTACCAGATGGCGCGTTTCTGCGGTTCCCCTTGGCGGGTACGTCAAAATGTTTGGCGAAGGCGACATAATAACTGGGGTAGACGATACCGAAGACCGCCCAATGACTAACGAGGAGAAAAAAATCTCCTTTCATCACAAGCCACTTTCAAAAAGAACAGCAATAGTTGCAGCCGGACCTGCGGCAAACTTCCTTTTTGCCATAGTACTATTTGCATTTATGAGCTCCGTATTGGGGCTGCCAAAACCATATGCGGTAATTGGTGAGGTAATGGATGATAGCGCTGCCGAGGAATCTGGGTTTGAAATTGGCGATGAAATAACAGCTGTAAACGATAAATCAATCCAGTGGTTTGAGGAATTAAGCCAGATTGTTGCGGTAAATGCCAATAAAAGCCTAGTTTTTTCGGTTAATAGGGGTGGCAAGGCCATATCAATTAACGCAACCCCAAGAACTGTTTCAATGAAGGAATTTGGTGAAAAGCTAGGGATTGAGGAAGAAGAATCAGACGAAAAAGACAATCGTGAGCGCAGCGGTGAAAACAGCCAACAAAAAATGGATGCAACCGATGATGAACATTCTTCGCGCGGGCTTCTTGGCGTTCGTCCGCACCCTGATTTTGTCGAGCAAATACGCAAAGACCCACTTACGTCAATATGGATTGGGGTAAAGCAGACTTATTTAATTAGTTCTAGAATTCTTGGTGTAGTGGGGGAAATGTTATCCGGCGAAAGAAGCAGCAAGGAACTTGGCGGGGTTATATCAATTGCCCAATATTCAGGTGAGGCAGTGCAAAACGGGGCAATAACAATTCTTACATTTATGGCAGCACTTAGCGTTAACCTGGGGTTGATTAACCTGTTTCCGGTGCCAATGCTCGATGGTGGGCATCTTGTATATTATATTTTTGAGGCCCTTCGTGGCCGCCCATTGAGCCAACGGATACAGGAGTATGGTTTTCGCTTCGGAATGATTTTGGTGTTTATGTTGATGATTTTTGCCACATGGAACGATTTTGAGAGAATTCTTAAGCAATTTGGAATGAGTTAACCTTTGTTGGCATAATATGCTGAAATAATAGAAAAAATTGCTATTTTTGCTATTTGCAAGCAAAATGCAGACCTGTGTATGTTGTGTTTACTGTGACCATGCTGGTTATGATGTGTTTTAATGCTTTTTCTATAAAAATAACTGGGGAAGCCGGGGTAAATTTTTGTTGTTAACATTTCCAAAATTCTTCTTTGCTTTAAGCGTAATATCACTGGCCCTAATGCACGGCACATCAGCCAATGCCCAGAGCCAAGGTGGCGTTATTACCGAGATAGTGGTTGAAGGAACGGCTAGGGTGGAGCCCGAAACCATACGTTCGTATCTTTTGGTGCGCGAAGGTGACGGATTTGATCCGCTACGCATTGATAGGTCGTTGAAATCACTATTTGCAACCGGTCTTTTTGCTGATGTTTCCATAGGCCGCGAAGGAAGCTCGCTGGTTATCAAAATTGTTGAGAACCCAGTAATAAACAGGATCGCCTTCGAAGGGAACAAGCGGGTCAAGGACGAAGACCTGAACAGAGAAATTTCTTTAAAACCGCGCCTAGTTTATACCCGCACCAAGGTGCAAAATGATGTTAATCGAATTCAGGAAATATACAGGCGCGATGGAAGGTTTGCCGTTACCGTAGAGCCAAAAATTATTCAACTGGACCAAAACCGCATTGACCTAGTTTATGAAATTAACGAAGGATCTCTTGCCAGAGTTCAAAACATACGTTTTATCGGTAATGATGCATTTGACGATAGTGATTTACGCGACGTTATTCGCACCGTCGAAACCCGCTGGTACCGCTTTCTTACGTCAGATGACACGTATGATCCAGACCGCGTTTCTTTTGACAAGGAATTGTTGCGGAAATATTACCTAGCTAACGGTTATGCAGATTTTAATGTGCTTTCTGCGGTGGCGGAAATGACACCTAACCGGGAAAATTTCTTTATAACCTTCACCATCGAAGAAGGTGAGCGCTATCGTTTTGGCGACATAACAACCGATATAAGTCTTGAAGGTATAAAACCAGAAAACCTGAAGGACGCAATCGTGGCAGAAAAAGGGTCATGGTATAATTCGGAAAATGTTGATAAAACCGTTGATGCGCTTATCGATGAGGTTGGCACGCTTGGGCATGCTTTTGTCAGCGTAACACCGCGCCCTGAACGCGATATGGAAAATCACACAATTAATGTTGTCTTTGAGGTTGCTGAGGGGCCGCGAGTATTTGTTGAACGCATAAACGTAATAGGAAATTCCCGCACCCTAGATGAGGTCATAAGGCGTGAATTCAGGTTGGTAGAAGGTGATGCTTTTAACACAGCAAAACTATCAACTACAATTAAACGCATAAACGATCTGGATTTTTTCAAAAAAGTTGATGTTACAAGCGCCCACGGAAGTTCCGTAGACAAATCCGTTATAAATGTTGAGGTTGAGGAAAAATCAACTGGGGCATTATCGCTAGGTCTTGGATATTCATCTGATAGTGGCCCGCTGTTTAATTTTGGAGTACGGGAAAGAAACTTACTTGGTAAAGGCCAATCAATTGACCTTAATGCTTCATTGTCCGGAAACAAAAGCAACGTTACCCTTAGTTTTACTGAACCTTATTTTATGAATAGGGAAGTAGCCGCTGGGTTTGATATATTCCACTCCACTGCCGACAATCAAAAAACAAGCTCATACAGCACGACACAAACAGGTTTTGCTTTGCGTGCCGGGTATCCAATAACCGAAATGCTCAAACAAAGCTGGGCATATACACTTAAATCATCAAAAGTGGAAAACGTAAAATCCACCGCTTCTGATGCCATTAAGGCACAAGAGGGCACAAGAACTCACTCAGAAGTCAGCCATGTGCTTTTGTATGACAAAAGAAATAGCACCACCAGACCAACAGATGGATACTTTTTACGAATGAACAACGACCTTGCTGGTCTTGGCGGTGATGTAAGCTATTTAAGAAATCGTTTTACAGTAGGGCATTTCTATAGCTTCAAAAAAGGGTGGACACTATCAACGTCAGGATCAATTGGCATCATTAGCGCATTATCCAAAGACCTTACCATTAACGATAGGTTTTTCTTAGGCGGATCAAGTTTGCGCGGGTTTGCCCCAGGCGGGGTGGGACCGCGCGACAAGGTAACGCGCGATTCGGTTGGTGGTGAATTTATTTACAATGGTGGTGTTGACCTTACTGTTCCTCTTGGGTTGCCGCCAGAGCTTGGTATTTCCGGTAAGGCTTTTTCTGATTTTGGTTCTTTGTCGGTAGTTAATCCATCAAGCACCAATTATTTAGACGATGGGTCAATTCGCGCTTCGGTTGGGCTGGGAATGGAATGGGTATCGCCCATTGGACCGCTTAGCATCGAATACGGGATTCCCGTAGCAAAAGAAACATATGATAAAACCGAAAAATTCCGTATTAATTTTGGAACAAGGTTTTAAATATTGTTTATCCGGGAGATTGTCTTGAAATTTATAATACGCACTTTGTCAGTGTTCATTATTTTCACTATGGTGGAAGTTGTTTTTGCAGGGGCTGCTTTTTCCCAAAGCAAAGACGCTGTAAGCAGCGTCGCGCAACAACAGATAACTGTAAAGATTGGGGTAATCGATATTGAGGGGATTCGCGCACGATCATTAGCGGTGCAAGATATTCATAAGCAATTAACTCAATATAGGAACAAGATACAGTCTTATGTTCAAAAGGAAGAAAAGGACCTGAGAAAAGCAAACGATGAACTTGTTCGTCAACGCACCATACTTTCCCCAGATGCCTTTGAGGTGGAAAAGACAAAGTTTGAAAAACGTCTTTCTAAATTGCAAAAATTTGTTCAGGAATCGAAGCAATCACTATCAAAAGTGCAAGCTGAAGCGAATGAAAAAGTGGATAATGGAATACTTGGGGTAATTCAAGAAATAATAAAGAAAGATAATTATACCTTGATCCTTAAAAAATCGGCAACCGTGGCAAGTGCGAACGTTATAAACCTTACTGATCGCGTTCTTGGCAATCTGGATAAAGAACTACCGTCGGTCAAGGTATCGGACCCAACAACCAAGTAATCTTAGGTCGGGAGCTACAATCAATGGCTGATCCGGTTTTTTTTGATCGCGCTGGACCATTTTCCCTTTTGCAGTTGGCTGAAACGGGCGATGCTGTAATTTTAGGGTCCGATAATCACGAAGATTTATTTAATGACGTTGCCCCGCTAGATACTGCGGGTGCGAGAGATGTAAGTTTTCTTGATAATAAAAAATATATAGATGCATTTAGCAAAACCAATGCTGGCGTCTGCATAGTTCACCCTGATTATGTATCTAGGGCACCAGATGGTATTGCGCTACTTGTAACGGATAAACCATATCAAGCATACGCAAGGATTGCGCAGGCGTTTTATCCAAGCAAACCATGTGTTGCGCAAATATCAAAAAAAGCCAGCATTGATAAATCAGCATTCATTGGAAAGGGGTGCAGAATTGATGATGGTGTTTTCATAGGACCCAGCGCAACGATTGGTGATGGGTCACACATTGGCCACGGCAGTTTTA
>JAOUJU010000301.1 GCA_029883045.1 Rhodospirillaceae bacterium | reverse complement strand
TTAATCCCATCGGGCCACTGATTGTTAAGCCTGTAAATATAGGAAAGTATTTCTGCCACGGCGGTAAATGCTTCTAAGGGTATTTCACTGTCAACATCTACGCTTGATAACAATTGCGCAAGATCCGGGTCTTCCTTGACCTCAATCCCGTTGGCGATAGCTATGGCGATTATTTGTTCCGCTAACCATCCTTGTCCTTTGGCCACAACCTTTGGGGCAGAGCTTTCTTGGGGGTTGTAATCTATCGCGATTGCGACATCAACCTTCCCGCCACTACCTTTAGAGGCGGGCTTGCCTGCGGTTTTATCATTGGGTTGTTTGTCGTCCATATGCAGGTTTACCATTATTTGCTTATTTTTTTATTTCTGTCCCGCCCATTTATTTATGCGACTCGGGGGCGATGAAATTGATGTTACCCGCCGGAGACGATTTATTGTCTACATTTGTTTCATTGGCGTGTTTAGCGTTGTTTTTATTGGGTTTTTCCAAGCTAGAAAGTGCCATTTATGGCTTTTGTGAATTGCAATAAGCCCAAGGCTTCCTTTGCCCATATTTACAATAAATATACTCAATAAACCGCAGAAACTGTACATTTTTTGCTAAAAATTTTATTAAAATGAATCCCCTGATTCATGGATTGTTAAGCCTTATCCGGGGATACTACGCAAAGATTAAAACCATCCCCAAGAACTGGGTTTTCCATCGCCAGAACGGTAATTTAAGCGTCATGCAAAGCGTCATAAAGACGCAATTGGCAGCTTAACTTAAAAAAATACGGGCACTGATTGTTAAACGAAGGCAAAAGGCAAGGTTCCTCATGGACCTCAATAAAGTAACGCTGTTCGGTCTGATGAAGGGCAAGCTCAAGTGGCTTTCCCAGCGACAGGAAGTGCTTGCGCAAAACGTGGCCAATTCCGACACGCCTGGTTATAAGCCCCGCGATCTGAAAGCATTTAGCTTCAAGGAAATGGTCAATACGCCGCAAAATAAAATTAATATGACTGCAGTGGATCCACTGCATTTGCAGGGACGTCGCCAACGCATCGGTGTAGCGGGCGAAATTCAAGACGCCAGAAACTATGAAACCTCACCAGACGGCAACGCGGTAGTGTTGGAAGAACAGATGGCAAAAATCGGTGAAACCCAGATAGATCATAGAATGATAACCGAGCTTTATAAAAAACAAATAAGCATGATCAAAACCGCATTGGGAAAAAGTCGGTAAAATTTAGCTAGTATTTAATTGAAGCAAACGGAGAAAATAATTTATGGATGACCTCTTGAGATCGCTCAGGATTTCAACCGCCGGAATGAAGGCGCAGGGCACACGCCTGCGCGTTATTTCGGAAAACGTCGCTAATGCGGATTCATTGCCCACGTCACCCGGCGGTCTACCATACCGACGCAAGGTGGTAACTTTTAAGAATGAACTGGACCGCAATATTGGCGTTGAAAAAATTGCCGTCGATAGGATCCGCGTCGATAAATCAGATTTTCAACGCAAATACGATCCAGCACATCCCGCCGCCGATGCCCAAGGGTATGTTCTGGCGCCAAATGTAAATTCGCTGATGGAGATGATGGACATGCGCGAAGCGCAACGTTCGTATGAATCAAACATGAGCGTATTAAAAGCATCAAAAACAATGCTGAATGACACAATCTCGCTAATGCGATAAGTGACTTAAATATTAAGGGAGCAATTAAATGGCAATCGACCCAACTGTAAATGTGGTAAACGCCTTACAGGCCTATGATCAAGCGAATCGGACGGGAACGGTTGCTAATGTTTTGCCTGCACAAGATGTTCAGCAACCGCAAAGCGGGCCTTTTGCCCAAATGGTGTCAGGCTCGATCACCCAGGCCCTAGCCCAAGGAAAAGCATCTGAACAGGCAGCATTAAGCGGCATTACCGGTGGGGTAGATATGGCGCAACTGGCTCTGGCTGTGAGCGAAGCAGAAGTAACCCTGCAAACGGTGGTGGCCGTTCGTGATAAGGTTGTGGAAGCATATCGTGAAATACTGAGGATGCCCATCTAATATATCATAGCGAAAACTTACTCAGCCCTTGTTTCGCCAAGGATAAAAAGCGAAAATCTTGCCAGAATTAATTATATCCATTGTCGATATAGGTTGAGCGTCGCTGGAGTACCGATGAACGAAGTTACCGTAGTTGAGTTAGGCCGTCAGGCGTTATGGGTAATTCTCATAATGTCCGGACCCATAATGCTTTCGGGCCTGCTTATCGGTTTGATAATTGCACTATTTCAGGCGTTAACAACCATTCAGGAAATGACACTTACTTTTGTTCCAAAAATTATTGTAATTTTTATAGCGGTTGTGGCGTTTCTTCCATTCATGATTAGCACCCTTGTGGATTTTTCAAATTCCCTGTTTGACCAAATAATAGCGCTTGGATAAGCGGCCATGCTTGAGCAGCTTCTCAACCTCAATCTTTTTGCATTTTTACTTATATTTTCACGCATCGGCTCGGCCATAATGCTGCTTCCCGGCATCGGCCAGCAGTTTGTAAGCCCGAACATACGCCTTACCTTTGCCTTGTTGGTTAGTTTTGTAATGACACCAGTTTTGATGGATAGCCTGCCCATCATTCCGCCAACGGTTGCTGAAACATCACTGCTTTTGATAGGCGAAATTTTAATAGGAATTTTCCTAGGCCTGATACCGC
>JAOUJU010000300.1 GCA_029883045.1 Rhodospirillaceae bacterium | reverse complement strand
AACAAATTGAAGAAGGTGTTGGCGCACTGAACAACAAGGACTTCAGCGCTGAAGAGTTGCAAGAAATTGATAAGTACGCAAAAGATAGCGATATCAATTTGTGGGTAACGGAAAACCAGAAATCGGTCTGAGCTGCCGCCAAGGCACGTGCCATAGCTTCAGCCCACACCGATGACACACTTTATGGCGTCAATCTTGTAGTGGATTGATTAAGGGCCGCAAACTAATAAAAAACCAGCCCAAAGTGGCTGGTTTTTTGTTGGCAAGTGGGTTTGGACTTAGTCACAACTTTGCTCATCCTTGCACATTCGGCGTCGAGCACTGGCCCTTACCACTATCCACTCATCCAATAAAAAACCCCTGAGCGCAGAGCCACTAACCGCATGTGGGTAAAGCTGCATCCTTCATCAGGTGGGATAGATAAATTAGCCATAAATGTGGGACGCAAAGCACGTCACCTGCGCCCCAGAACGCAAGTCTTCTGCGGGGCAAAGAATATTCATTTATTGACTTGAATTTATGAACCTAAAACATCTATCCGCAATTTGAAAGCATGGTGCAAAACTGTGGGTGTAGCACAACAATGAAAGGTCTGCTTCTGGCTATTGGCAGACATTCTGGAATGCTGGTAGCGATGTCTGCTTACGGATAGAATATAGCCTTAAGCAGAACGCCGTCGAGACCATTAACGGTATGGAATTTGGTAGATTACATTACTTTACAGCATTTGCTAAAGAGCATGTTATTAAAGTATAGTCGATAATATATTTTGGCTTAATCTAATTTTGGCTGTTTTTTTATGATTTTATTTAGGAATGCATCTTTTTACTTGTTCGTAGCGACAATGCTTTTGGCGCCCATGCCATTTGCATCAAACAGGCCGTGGTCGTGGTCTTTGCTGTCTGCGCTAATCGGTATTTATCTAATTTTAGAAATAATCACATCAAGGCATGAATGGGCTGATCAAAAGTTATTCTTAAAAAGAATGTTGCCGGGATTAATGCTGTGGATTTGCGTTGCATTATGGGCCTTTTTTCAAACAGTTCCGTGGGTACCGGGCGAATGGACACACCCACTTTGGACTGATGCCGAAGAAATTTTGGATAGCAATGTCGTTAAAACCATAAGCGTTGATCCGCAAGCAACCCTAGAGGCATTAACCAGATTTATGGCCTATGGTGCAGTTTTTTTTATTTCCGCCAGTTATTGCAGAAAATTTGATAATGCCGAGATAGTTTTAAAATCGTTTGTTTTTTCATCAATCATATATGCTGCTTACGGTTTGATAATATTTTTTTCCGGCACTGAGATGATATTATGGTTCGAAAAATGGTCATATCGCGGCGTTTTGACCAGTACTTTTGTCAATCGAAATACATACGCGACCTTCGCTGGAATGGGGGTTATTGCGTCAACCGCTTATGGTTTTCATATTATTAGCTCTAACCTAAGATCTCATTATAATACAAAAGAGCTTATTAGGAATTTCATTGAAACCGCTTATCGCAAAGCGTGGGCTCCATTTCTGGGAATAGTTATAATTGCCACCGCGCTATTATTAACCCAATCACGCGGTGGTTTTTTGAGCACCAGTGTTGCATTTTTGGTTCTACTGGGTGGCCTTTATTACATAAAGGCAATACCAAAATTATTTGTTAAGGTGCTTTTTGGCGTAACTCTAATAGGTGCGATATTTTCTGTTTCGATGAGTGGCGATATAACCTTTGAACGAATTTCCAAGACTTCATTTGAAACATCTGTTCGCGATGAAGTTTTTCAGCGAACAAGTGATGCTATTTTTGCCAACCCCGTACTTGGAACTGGGTATGGCACCTATGAGAAATCTTTTATGGCTTATAAAATTCCTGTTATTTCATCGTTAACCTGGGACAAGGCACACAATAGCTATCTTGAGTTAGCGATGGAATTGGGAATACCGGCAACCTTGGCAGTGATTGCTGCTTTTTTGTGGGCGATGGTGGTTTGTATTTCAGGAATTATAAATCGCAGACGCAGAAGGGTTTTTTCGGTCATTGGCGTTGCCGTTACGGTTTTGGTTTCCGCCCATGCATTGGTTGATTTTAGCCTGCAAATTCCTGGTTTTACAGTGACTTACGCATTGATTATGGGAATGGCGTGGGGTCAATCATGGACATCGGAACAAAGCAGAAGGAAAAATAAATGAAGCCAGTTAAATCATCAATTAAGTTTGGCTGTGCTTAACTTATACCTTCAATAACACATGCCGTGCATTAAACCTAATATAATGCGGCAACAAAACTAGCCAACCTCTTTCGGTCTTGGGAAAGTGCATTAACTATAATCTTCATCCATTGGGGATTTTTTTTGGCAAAAAATACCAATCTTTTCCTATCAAATTTATCTGCTTTAACTATTGTTTCGTTTATCAAAACCTGCTCTTCGGTGCTTAAAAAATCATAATTAATCAAAGCATAATTTACTTGATTAATATAAAGGTGTTCTTCAAATGGACCCGTTAAAATAGACATAACGGCGGCTCTTGCGGAATTTGAATTCGCGCCAAAAATAACATTCCTGATATACGAAAACTTGGACCATGAGTAAGGGTCGGTAGGATTCTTTAAAACTAATTGAGTAGCGCTTTCGTGCGCCTTGACAAGCCATTCCTGAATAATTGATTTATCTGAATAAGATTTTGCAATATCAACTT
>JAOUJU010000039.1 GCA_029883045.1 Rhodospirillaceae bacterium | reverse complement strand
GCCCCTTTAAGGTTAATAGCCTTTTTTGCTACGACTAAGATTAAGCGCATTATGGTCGTTAGATCAAATAAGCATATATAGGACAAGTAAATATGATAATAAGGGTGGTTAACAGGGCGTTGTTAGGGGGATATACTCCCGCCCACGGATGCAGACGAACGCAATTGAAGCAAAAAATTAAACGCAGGAACAAAAAATGCAGCTAAAAGACAAAAACCTTCTTCGCAATAAATGTTATGTAAATGGCAAATGGATTGATGCCAATTCGGGCGAAAATTTTAATGTCACTAACCCGGCTGATGGATCTGTAATTTCCACCGTTCCCATGTTTGGCACCAATGAAACCCGCGATGCAATCGCTGCCGCCGAAAAAGCGTACCCCCAGTGGCGAGCAAAAACAGCCAAGGAACGCGCGGGGCTTTTGCGTCGTTGGTATGAACTGATTATGGAATCGGCTGATGATTTAGCCCAACTGATGACGGCAGAACAGGGCAAGCCGTTGGCTGAAGCGCGTGGCGAGGTTATTTACGGCGCATCGTTCGTTGAATGGTTTTCTGAGGAAGCAAAGCGTGTTTATGGCGATACCATTCCGGCACCGGCAAATGATCGACGGATCGTTGTGACCAAGGAACCAGTTGGCGTTGTTGCAGCAATAACCCCGTGGAATTTTCCAATTGCGATGATAACGCGAAAATGCGCCCCGGCAATTGCGGTTGGTTGTACGGTTGTTATTAAACCTGCCGAAGATACCCCGCTTTCAGCATTGGCGTTGGCCGAATTGGCTGACCGTGCGGGCATTCCGGCTGGCGTTATTAATATTATAACTGGCAACCCGGTACAAATCGGTGCCGAGGTAACCTCTAGCCCGGTTGTGCGTAAGCTATCGTTTACTGGCTCGACCGAGGTCGGCAAGCTTTTGATGCGTCAATGCGCAGACACAGTTAAAAAAGTTTCTATGGAATTGGGCGGCAATGCCCCGTTCATAGTTTTTGATGATGCCGATATTGATGCGGCGGTTGCTGGTGTAATGGCATCAAAATACCGTAACACTGGTCAAACCTGCGTTTGTGCCAACAGAATTTTTGTTCAATCTGGTGTTTATGATGCCTTTGCTAAAAAAATGGCTGCAGCAGTTAGTGAATTAAAAGTTGGTGATGGCTCACACGATGGCGTTACCCAAGGCCCGCTTATTAATATGGAGGCAATTGAAAAGGTTGAACGTTTGGTAAATGACGCCACCAAAAAAGGTGCAAAAATCATAACTGGTGGCGCGCGCCATGAATTAGGGGGAACATACTACACCCCAACAGTTCTAACTGGCGTCACCACAGAAATGGCGTGTGCTACCGAAGAAATATTTGGCCCCGTCGCCCCTCTTTATAAATTTGAAACCGAAGCCGAAGCTGTGCAAATGGCTAATGACACACCGTTTGGGCTGGCCGCTTATTTTTATTCGCGTGATGTTGGTCGTGTTTGGCGCGTTTCCGAAGCGCTAGAATATGGCATTGTCGGCATAAATGAAGGCATAATTTCAACCGAAGTTGCGCCATTTGGCGGGTTTAAGGAATCTGGTGTTGGGCGCGAAGGCTCTAAATACGGAACAGAAGAATATTTAGAAATAAAATACCTGTGCATGGGGGGTTTGCAATAAACCATGGCCAAGTTTGATTATGATTTATTGACCATCGGTGCCGGATCGGGCGGGGTCAGGGCATCGCGTCTTTCTTCTGGTTTTGGTGCGCGGGTTGGAATAATTGAAAATTCCCGTGTTGGCGGTACCTGTGTAATGCGCGGCTGCGTTCCGAAAAAGCTTTTGGTGTATGGCTCGCATTTCGCCCTTGATTTTGAAGATGCGCGCGGTTTCGGTTGGCAATTGGGTGAACCGCTATTTGATTGGGCAAAACTTATTTCCGATAAAAACCGTGAGCTTAATCGGTTGGAAAGTGTTTATGGCAGAATTTTACGCGAAAATGGGGTCAATCATATTGAAGGAACTGGGCGGATAACTGGCCCCAATACGGTCGAAGTAACCAGTCCTGATGGCACCAAAGAATACAGCGCAGAAAAAATATTGGTAACCACTGGCGGCTGGCCGCATTTGCCGCAAATCCCCGGGGTTGAGCACGCCATAACATCAAACGAAGCATTAGAACTGGAAGCGTTGCCAAAGCATTTGGTAATTGTTGGTGGTGGTTACATCGCGGTTGAATTTGCCGGAATGTTCAATGCCCTTGGGGTCAAGGTAGAAATAATTATTCGTGCGGGCAATATCCTTCGCGGATTTGACGATGATATTCGCGATACCTTGTCCGAAGAAATGGAAAAATCAGGAATAACAATTAATCGTGAATGCGTAGTGCGTGGAATTGAACAAACTGCCAATGGTTATTCATTGCGCTTGCATGGAACCGAAACAATTGAATGTGATAAAGTAATGTATGCTACTGGACGCAAACCAAATACCTTTGGTTTGGGCTTGGATGTGGTTGGCGTAAATATGGATGATAATGGTGCAATAAAGGTGGATGAAAATTATCAAACTAATGTTTCATCTATATTTGCCCTTGGCGATGTCACTAACCGTATTAACCTTACCCCAGTTGCCATTAATGAAGGGGTTGCCTTTGCTAATACCCAGTTTAATTCAAACCCGATGGTTATGGATTACGCCGCAGTTCCAGCAGCAGTTTTTAGCACCCCACCCGTTGGCACGGTTGGTTTAAGCGAGCTTGATGCCCGCGCCCAGGGCGAGGTTGATATTTATATGTCGCGCTTTCGTCCGATGAAGCACACCCTTTCCGGGCGCGATGCACATTCAATGATGAAATTGGTGGTTATGCGCGACAGCGCTAAAGTGGTCGGTTGCCATATGGTTGGTGATGACGCACCTGAAATAATTCAAGGGTTCGCCGTGGCCATTAAGGCTGGGGCAACAAAGGCCCAGTTCGATGCCACGGTCGGCATTCACCCCACAGCGGCCGAGGAATTTGTCACCATGCGCGAAAAGCTGCCAGAGCACGGGCATTAAGCTAGCAAGGCGGAGAGGCAGCGCAGCCATTAAGCCATCTAGGCTACGTAGCGTAATCTTCAATTAAATCCTCAAAAATGGTCATTTATACTGGAAAATGGCTGAAAAGGGGCGTATAGCCTTGCCCTTAACGTTTAAGGCAGTTTAATTCCAAAGAGGTAAAACCATATGTCCAAAGAATGGACCCCAAATAGCTGGCGTGACCTAAAGGCATTGCAAATGCCAAAATACCCCGATGCCCAAGCATTGAAAGCGGTAGAGCAGCGCCTTGAGCGGTTTCCTCCGTTGGTATTTGCTGGCGAGGCGCGCAAGCTAAAGCGCTCGTTGGCCAAGGTCGCCAAGGGTGAAGCGTTTTTGCTACAAGGTGGCGATTGCGCCGAAAGCTTTGCTGAATTTAACGCCAATAATATTCGCGACACATTTCGCGTTCTTTTGCAGATGGCAGTGGTGCTAACCTATGGTGCTGCTTGCCCAGTGGTTAAGGTCGGGCGTATGGCCGGACAATTTGCCAAACCCAGAAGCGATGACAATGAAACCATAAACGGTGTAACTCTTCCGGCTTATCGTGGTGATATTGTTAACGGTATTGAATTTGATGAAAAATCACGTATTCCAGATCCTGAGCGTATGGTTCAGGGGTACAACCAGTCGGCCTCAACGTTAAACCTGTTGCGCGCCTTTGCCCAAGGCGGTTATGCCGATTTGCAGAAGGTACAGCAATGGAATCTAGGTTTCGTTGCCAACAGTCAATCGGGCGATCGCTATCAAGACATGTGTCAACGCTTGTCTGAAACGCTAGATTTCATGGCAGCTTGTGGTCTGACATCGGAAACTACACCGCAAATAAGAGAAACAGATTTTTTTACTTCGCATGAAGCATTATTGCTCAACTACGAAGAAGCGATGACCCGTGTCGATTCAATTTCTGGAAAATGGTATGATACCTCGACCCATATGTTATGGGTCGGCGATCGCACCCGCCAGTTAGATGGCGCACACATACAATATCTTAAGGGCATAGAAAATCCGGTTGGTTCTAAAATCGGGCCAACCATAACGCCGGATGATTTGTTGCGCCTAATTGATGCGCTAAATCCGAAAAATGAACCCGGGCGACTAACGCTTATTACCCGTATGGGCGCGGATGGTTTGGCCAAAGCATTGCCGGGACTTATTCGTGCGGTTGAACGCGAGGGTAAAAGCGTTATATGGGCGTGTGATCCAATGCATGCCAATACGGTCAAAAGCTCCAACGGATACAAAACCCGTCATTTCGATGCCATCCTTGCCGAAGTGCGTGGATTTTTTGAAGTTCACAAAGCCGAAGGCAGCCATGCTGGCGGCGTTCACTTTGAAATGACTGGCCAAGATGTTACCGAATGCGTGGGTGGGTCACAGGATATTACCGAAGATAATCTATCAGATCGCTATCACACACATTGTGATCCGCGTTTGAATGCCGAACAATCTTTGGAATTGGCGTTTCTTTTGGCCGAACAGCTAAAAGATGACCGTGCCAAGATACGCGAATCCGCAAACGGTAACGATTAAGCGAATTTTTCTAAACTAGCTTAACCGTTGTAAGATAGCGGTAATTTCATCGCGCTTGGCGTCGGGATGGCGGCGTTTCAGGTGCTTCCATTGCTGGGCATCATTAACTGCTATTTTTAGATCATGAAGCAGCGAATTTATTAGCCTGATAAATGCTATGTGATCCATTTCCCAGTTGGCTTCAACCTGTGTGGCCTTTTCGTGCACTGGGGCAAGGTTGGCATTGACCAGTTGTATAAACCATTTGGTTCTTTTTTGGGTATCATTAAATTGCCATGCAATTGCTAACTGACCATCAATGATGATGTCTTTCATTTCGTCGTTCTGGTCAAGCAGCTCCCAGTCAACTGGGATTATTCCTTTCATTACCTGGGTCATGATTTTATCCGAACGCTTGTGAAAATTTTCCATCGCTTCGGGGCCCAGCAGCATATTTAACGCTAAGAAAAAACCAGGAAGAAAGCGCCGGGGAAATGTTCCGTGCGGAACGCCATCTCTGTCTTTGACCATAAGCATATGGTCAAAGCGCTTTACCATAAGGCGATCAAATGCCGGCCTTTTTATTTGGTTCCATTTTAGGTCTTCTTGCTCGCGCATTGCATCGTTAAATGCCATTTCAAAAACGTCTGTCAGTTCAGCAGTTTTTTCCCTAAACGAAACATCTAGCTCATCAAGGTCGGGCAGGGTCAAAAACCCGCCACGTTTGCGTGCTTCGGTTTTAAGGGTGGCAGCAAAGGATGAAATAACCGCTTCGGCCATTGCGCGCGAACGGGCGCGATTTTTTTCGCGGGTAAGTTTGGGCGATACGGGTGGTGCTTCGCGCATTTTATTTAAACTTCTGCTTTATCTAGTGACGTTAATACCGCAATCAATTCCTGAACCTGTTCTTTACCGTAGCGTTTAATAAGCATGGATGCGGATTCTTTATCTTTCAGCCTTGGTTTAAATCCGGCAAACAGTTCGCGCAACAATATAAATGTTCCGCGCTCGTCCAGCTCCCAGTTATCAACAAGGGGGCCTTCGAAATCAAAATCAACCGCCATGGCCAAATCATTATTTATCATTGTCCGCATCCATAAGGCACGCTTGTGAATATTACCCATGTGCGGGACCATTCCCATTATTAAATCATCGGCTGCGGTCATTACTGCTGGGGTATTGTAAACATCCTCCCAGTTAAATTTCCCGCCACCTGTTTTTTTGAGATTATCGATTGCATCTATGCATGCCTGCTTTCCAGCAGCCCCACCTGCGGCCCCTGTCATTTTTTCAAAGGTTGAAAACAAACCTTGCAACAAGCGCCTAGATACGTATTTTCCGTTTGCGCTTAATTGTCCTTCAGGGGGAAATATCTTGCTAATGCGCATAACAATTATTTTTCTGAATGGTTCGCGTCTGGAACCGTCAAACATTTCTTGTTCTTGCTGGGTCAGGCAGGATTGGTATTGGTTTGCATATATTACTGGATCGCTCTTTAGCTGAACGTCTTTGTAACTAATAAGGAAATTTCTTATATCGGCGGTGGTGATGCCAGCCTGTGAACGTGATACCATTTCAATTAGCTGTTCGGTATAATCATCCAGCACAGCCGATGCCATTGTCCGGCAGGCGGCGCTGCCACCGCTCCTACTGGTTTTATTGGAAGTGTTACTCATTTTGGCAATTTCCCCACGATTTTTGGCCACAATTAACAGCTTTTATCCATGAAAACATGTTACAGCCCGCCTTTCCAGATGTTTCACACCATTTATTTCAAATCGGGGCATATGGTGATGATGATTTTTCCCATTTTGCCCTAATATATGGCCCAATTAGTATTTTTATGCGGTATGTCTCTAGCCGACCCGATAAAAAAAGGGCAAAAGTTAAAGCATCTGCCAGTTAAATTAAGAGCACAACTATGAAAATAACAATTGCCCAGTTGGACCCTAAGGTGGGGGATATTGACGCCAACCTTGCCCTTATTAGGAAGGCAAGGAATATCGCCGCCAGCAGTGGCACTGATTTGGTTGTTTATAGCGAATTGGTTGTTTCCGGATACCCACCAGAAGACCTAGTGCAAAAGACAAGTTTTTATAATGCCTGTAAAAAAGCGGTAATGGATTTGGCTGCCGACACCAAAGACGGTGGCCCGGCCATGCTTGTCAGTGCACCGTGGGCGGATAATGGCAAACTTTACAATGGCGCATTGTTGCTGGATGGCGGAAAATTAAGTGCGGTCATAGCAAAATGTAAGCTGCCCAATTATGGCGTGTTTGATGAAGTTCGTTTATTTGATGCCGGTTCATGCCCCGTGGCAACCCAATTTCGTGGTCACAAGATTGGTATTATGACCTGCGAAGACATGTGGGATGGTGAAGCGACAAAATCACTTAAGCAAAGTGGCGCAGAATTACTTATAGTTTTAAATGCATCACCATTTGAGATGGATAAACCAAACTACCGAAAAAAACTTGCCGCTCAACGGGCCAAAGAAAGCGGGCTTGCGTTGATTTATGTAAAT
This sequence comes from Rhodospirillaceae bacterium, assembly GCA_029883045.1. Lineage (GTDB taxonomy): Bacteria > Pseudomonadota > Alphaproteobacteria > Rhodospirillales > Magnetovibrionaceae > DAOVVL01. Next base: position 3,681 of record JAOUJU010000039.1, on the reverse strand, counting down.
CAGGTCGGCGGGCAGGACGAGTTAGTTTTTGATGGTGCTTCGTTTGCAATTTCTTCAAATGGAAAACTTAAATCACGGCTTCCAGCATTTGTTTCATCGGTTGAAACAATTTCATTTTCAACCGATGGCAAAATTGAACCGATTGAGACAACAATCAATATTGATATGAATAAAGACGAAGCCATTTATAGTGCGCTGGTTATGGGGCTTCGCGATTATGTGAATAAAAACTTTTTCCCCGGCGTATTGATTGGCCTTTCCGGTGGGGTGGATAGCGCATTAAGTGCGGCAATTGCAGTTGACGCATTGGGGGCCGAACGGGTGCATTGTGTAATGATGCCGTCACCTTATACATCAGATGAAAGCCTTGAAGATGCGGCTGAGACCGCGCGTTTGTTGGGGGTTAGGCTTGATACAATTTCCATCAAACCGGCAATGGATGCATTTGATGAAATGACCGCCCAACAATTTACCCAGCACCCCAAGGACACCACTGAAGAAAACATTCAAGCCCGCGCCCGCGGGGTCGTGCTGATGGCCATTTCTAACAAATTTGGATACATGGTGCTTTCGACTGGTAATAAATCTGAAATGTCGGTTGGTTATGCAACCCTATATGGTGATATGTGTGGTGGTTATTCGGTATTGAAGGATGTTTATAAAACCCGCGTTTGGGAGCTTTGCCGCTGGAGAAATTCAAATCACACTGATTTTTTTGAAGGCCCTAATGGTTTGGTAATGCCTGAACGGGTAATAACCAAGGCACCAAGCGCTGAATTAAAGCCAAACCAAACAGATCAGGACAGTTTGCCCCCATATGAGGAACTGGATGATATATTGCATAGCCTTATCGAGCTTGAGCTGCCAAGTAGCGAAATTATAAAACACGGCCATTCCGCCGAAACGGTTGCAAGGGTATGGAAAATGTTAGATAACGCCGAATACAAACGCAGGCAGGCCCCACCGGGGGTGAAGATATCATCGCGCGCCTTTGGTCGTGACAGGCGTTACCCAATAACCAATGGATTTAGAACCGATAAATTTTGATTTTTTGAAAAGTATATAATTGATGAGCACCAAGTTACGTTTCGCCCCCAGTCCGACCGGTTTATTGCACGTTGGTAACGCACGCATGGCAATAATTAACTGGTTGTTTGCGCAAAAAACTGGCGGAACTTTTATTTTGCGTCTCGATGATACCGATAGCGAAAGGTCAAAACAGGAATACGCCGACGCCATACAAGAAGACCTTAAATGGTTGGGCTTGAATTGGGATGTCATTGAGCATCAGTCGCAGCGATTGGGCATATACGAGGCGGCTTTTGAAAAACTTTTCAGCGCTGGGCGAATATATGCGTGTTATGAAACTGCCGAAGAGCTAGATTATATGCGCAAGCGCCTTAGGTCGCGTAACATGGCGCCCATATACACCAGACCGGATGAAAAAAAATTGGCTGAATATGTGGCTGAGGGGCGCAAGCCACACTGGCGTTTTAGCTTAAACGAAGGCTCAATTGACTTTGATGACCTTGTCCGTGGCCCGGTTCATTTTGAAACAAAAAATCTTTCCGATCCGGTAATCCGGCGCGAAGACGGATCATGGCTTTATATGCTGCCCAGCGCCATAGATGATATCGATATGGGGGTTACCCATGTTGTGCGCGGCGAAGACCATGTTGCCAACACGGCCCTGCAGGTACAAATGATTGAATCGCTAATTGATGCCAGTGGCAGTGTTCCAATTTTTGCGCACTTGCCGTTGTTGACCGATATGGACGGTGGCGGTCTATCAAAACGTAGCGGATCATTATCATTAAAAGATTTGCGCGCAGATGGAATTGAGCCTTTGGCATTGGCAAGCTATCTCGCCCACATGGGAACTTCAGATGATATTGCTATTGCTGCCGATATGAATGATCTGGCAAAAAGTTTGGATTTTTCCCATTTTGGTCGGGGTACACCTAAGTTCGATTTTAATAAACTGTTGGGCCTTAATTCCAGCCAATTGCACACAATGGATTATCAGCAAGCACAAAATCGTCTTAGTGCTGTTGGGATAGAAAATGCTTCAGAAGATTTTTGGTTGGCAATTCGCGAAAACATTGAACGCACCAGCGATGCAAAGGAATGGTTTGCAGTTTGTTATGGCGACATTACCCCAGCAATTGAAGAAAATGATAAAGAATTTCTCCGCACGGCGGGTGAATTATTACCCACCGGCGACATTAATAGTGATACTTGGGGTAATTGGACCAGCTTGATAAAAGAAAAAACCGGACGTAAGGGTAAAGAATTGTTCATGCCGTTGCGCATTGCCCTTACGGGTGTGGCCCATGGGCCAGAATTAAAATTCCTATTACCCTTGATGGGACGGGAAAAGGCGTTAAAAAGACTTTCTGGGGATAAGGGTTAAATTATTTCATAATGGCAATTAAACTTTATAACACCCTGACCCGTACCAAGGACAAGCTACAACCGTTGGATCCAAAAAACGTGCGCATGTATGTGTGTGGGCCTACGGTTTATGACTTTGCCCATATTGGCAATGCAAGGCCAGTGGTGGTATTTGATGTGCTCGCGCGATTATTGCGCCACGCATTTGGTAACGAACACGTAACATACGTTCGCAATATTACAGATGTTGATGATAAAATTATCAATCGCGCTAATGAAACTGGCGAAGATATTTCTGTTATTACCACAAAAACTGAAAAAGCATTCCACGACGATATGACAGCTTTAGGTGCCATACCGCCTGATATTGAACCCAAAGCCACCGAACATATCCCTGAAATGATTGAATTAATAAAAACTCTTATTACCAAAGGAAACGCCTACGAGGCCGAAGGCCACGTTCTGTTTTCGGTCAGCAGCTTTGCCGAATATGGAAAACTATCAGGGCGCAATCGCGATGAAATGATTGCCGGTGCCCGGGTTGAGGTAGCCCCTTATAAAAAAGACCCAGCTGATTTCGTATTATGGAAACCCAGCGCCGATGATCAGCCCGGATGGGAAAGCCCCTGGGGCCCCAATAACGGCCGGGGCCGACCCGGTTGGCATTTAGAATGTTCCGCCATGAGCGAGAAACATTTAGGTAAAACATTTGATATTCATGGCGGTGGTCAGGATTTGATTTTCCCCCATCATGAAAATGAAATTGCACAAAGCTGCTCAGCCCATGCAACAAAAATCATGGCCCAGATATGGATGCATAATGGTTATTTAATGTCTGAAGGTGAAAAAATGTCAAAATCCCTTGGCAATTTTTATACCGTTCATGATTTGTTGAAAGAATTTCCCGGCGAGGCCATAAGGCTTGCGTTGCTAAAAACCCATTACCGCCAGCCGCTTGATTTTCGTAAAGACGCCATTCGTGATGCAAAAAAAGAATTAGACGAATTTTATCTTGCCTTGCGCAATGCAGGCAACGATGAACAATCACCAAAGGTCATGCCGGATGAAACATTAAATGCCCTGGGTGATGATCTAAACACGCCTAAGGCATTGGCAATACTTTTTGATTTGAAAACAAAATTAAATACAGCCGATGCAAATGACAAAGCACTTATCCGCGCACAATTGCTGGCTTCGGCTAAATTGTTGGGGTTACTGCAAGCAGATCCGCAAACGTGGTTGCGCGGCACCAGCACCAGCGGCCTTAGCGATGATGAAATAGAACAA
>JAOUJU010000299.1 GCA_029883045.1 Rhodospirillaceae bacterium | reverse complement strand
GGCATCATTGTTACCAGTGACAAATTCTTTGGTGCTTCCTTTTTTTCGATCTTCCATACAATGAACAAAAAGTTTTTCCATGGCAGTTCGGGTCATTGCGTGAACCGCATCATCCTTACGGTTATGGTTTCCTCGTCCGGCATAGTTAAGGTGCGACAAATAAAATTTATCAATTCCTTCATCATCCATGAGCTTTAACAGATCATCCAATTCATGGACGTTGTCTTGGGTCATGGTAAAACGAATGCCTACTTTTATGCCTTCATTGATGCACAGACGAATTCCATGCATTGATAAATCAAATGCGCCTTCACGGCGGCGAAATTTATCGTGCGTTTCTTTTATGCCATCGATGCTTATGCCTACATAATCATATCCAATTTCTGCAATACGTTCGATCATGTCTTCATCAATTAAGGTGCCATTGGTTGATAGACCAACATAAAAACCCATTTTCTTGGCGCGTTTTGAAATTTCAAAAATATCTGGACGCAGCAACGGTTCGCCGCCAGAAAGAATAAGAACGGGAACGCCAAATGATTTAAGATCATCCATAACGTCAAATACTTCGTTAGTAGAAAGTTCACCGGGAAAATCTTTATCAGTTGATATTGAATAGCAATGTTTGCACGTTAGATTGCACCTGCGAATAAGGTTCCAAATAACCACCGGGCCAGATGGTTTACGCACCGGACCCAGTGGTTTGGGGTCAATAATTTCGTCAATGAATTTTGATAGACGGAACATTTTATTTTCTTTCTTAAACGCTTATTCTAAGGCCAGTTTTTTTTAATATTCGTTTACTATATATAATGTCACTGCTTTTCACCGCTGGCCCAAGTATTTTTGCAATTTCATTAGCGTGGGCTGCTACATCTTCTCTATTTTTTCCATGCACCATGGCAAACATATTATACGGCCAATGCGGCACATGACGAGGGCGATGATAACAATGGCTTACAAAATCTAACGCACCAATTTTTTTGCCTAAATCTGAAATATATTCATCCATCACGTCCCAAACGGTCATACCATTTGCGCTAAACCCAAGCTTATAGTGGTTGGGCACGACACCAATACGCCGGATAACGCCGCTTTTTACCATTGCCTGCATTCGTTCCTGAACCACAGCCCCAGATAGGCCCAAATCTGCACCAATCGCGTCATAGGGCCTAGGAACCAATGGTAGCCCCCTTTGGGTTGCGGCGATTATTGCCCGGTCTATGGGGTCGATTTCTAAAACGTCAGCCATTATAAATCGAACCTTAGGCCGATAAAAAATTCCTCTAGCTTGGGGACATTAAGAACCACCAACCCTGTCTCTAGTTCAATTTTTTTGATGGTTTGGGCTACCTGTTCAGGGGTTTCAGTGGCAATAACAAACCACATATTATATCCGTGTTCGCGTTCATAATTATGTGCAATTTCCTCGTGGGCATTAACCAATTCGGCCACGCGGTCAAAATTTTCTTCATCAACCGCAAGGGCCGCCAGCGTTAGGCCGCCACCCATACGCTCGGCATTTATCAGTGGGCCAAATCTGCTAAGCGCACCATTGCCAAGCAAGCTTTCAATCCGTTTTATTAATTCATCCTCAGTTAAATTTAATTCTTTCGCCGCCGCAAGGTATGGTCGTTCACAAATTGGGAAACCACCTTGCAGGGCATTGATTATGTCCTTGTCATGCTGATCAAGAGATTGCTCGACTGCGGTGTTCATTATTTGTGGCCATTTCCATATCTGGCGCCACGCTGTTTAAATTGGCGGCTACTGAATAATATCTCATTGGGAACGTCGCTTATGCCCAAATCATCAGCAAGCTCGCGTACCTGCGCCAGCACGGTTTCGCGCTGGGCACCGTGCACCATACAAAAAAGATTGTATGGCCAATCAGGCAATCTACGTGGTCGCTGATAACAAAGGGTTACAAAATCAAACTTTCCCATGCGCTTGCCAATGTCATTTACAAGTTCATCAGCAATATCCCATACCACCATTGCATTTGCGGTGTAACCTAAACGGCGATGCTGAACCACAACCCCAAAACGGCGAATTATTCCCCGCGCAATAAGGCTTTCAAGAGATTGCAAAACATCATTTTCGCCCATCCCTAGTCTTGCGCCTAAAATTTTATAAGGGCGCGGCGCCAGTGGCAGCCCACCACATAACGCCTCAAGCAATGCCATTTCATCTTCGTTGGCAATCATGTCATCGTTGTGCAATTTAGATGCTGCATTTACCATGATAGCTTGAACCCCAGATCAAGATGATAATCTTGCACCATGGGCAAGTTTATGGCTGAAATTCCGGTTTTATTTTTAATTTCATTTAATACTTCTTGCAGGCGTGCTTCACTAGGTGCGGTTATTACAAACCATAAATTAAAACTATGTTCGCGTTCGTAATTGTGATTCACCTCGTCAAATGAAGAAACGATTTTAGCGATATCAACCAATTTTTCTTGCGGAACCTTCATCGCCGCAAGAGTGCTAGCACCTATGGTTCCGTTTTTTACCACCGCACCAATACGGCTTATGGTTTTGTTTTCCTGATGTCGGGAAAAATCATCAATTACCTCGCCTTCGCTAAGGCCCAATTGCTTTCCAATTTCAGCATAAGGGCGTGGCACAAGTGGAAAATCGCGCTGGTAATCATTAAGCAATTTTTTATCAGTGCTAAACATATATCAAAGACCCAT
>JAOUJU010000038.1 GCA_029883045.1 Rhodospirillaceae bacterium | reverse complement strand
TTCCCATCTTTCATCATCAGCACGAACAGCCGGTGAAAGTGGTTCTTTCGATATTGTTTCAGGAAAAACAATATAATCATCTGAACCTTCAAGGCGGTCGGCGTGCACCGTCATAAGTGCGGTGCGATCATGTATAACCATATCGCAGCGTCCACCAAAAAAAGCACTCCACATACCATCTAGGGTTTTTACCCCGACCATAGTCCAGCCAAGATTATTATTTTTTATATATTCACTTAGGTTATTGCCCGCTGTTGATGTTTCTGCGATTGCGCATACATTAATACCACTAATTATTTTTGCTTTTTTCAGATTTTGTGCGCCTACCTTGGCATGTGCCAAAAACCCCTGTCCGTCATAAAAAATAGTTCCAGGAAAATTTATATTTTTTTCACTGTCGCGCGAAAGTGTCCAGGTCGAGCCAGCATGCAAAACGTCAACATCGCGTGTCGCCAATGCTTCAAGCCAAAATGATTGTATTTTTATCGCATTAGCATCGTTTAGTACAGCAGCAGCCAGCGCCTTGCAAAAATCGACATTTAAACCAACCCACGATCCATCTTTTTGGATAGATGAAAAACCGGGCATACGTTCGGTAACGCCACAATTTACAAAACCCCTATCGCGTATGGAATCAATTGTTGCGGCGTTTGCCGTGGGTAAAATGGAAAAAAACAAAATTAATGCGAATAATGCGGTCTGATAAAATTTCTGTGCCATTTGTTATGATGGGCCTTTTAAAAATGTTTATTTGCTAATTTTAAAATTGTACGCCCAAAATTAGATGGAAATTAGTTTAATAAAAACCGCCAAAACACAACTTTTGGGAATATATTCAATTATGATTGATATGTAAGTATTATGGTTGATTTATATTAATAATAATTAGAATGTATTTAATTCATATGCAACCTATAGTTAGAATATTTTCCGCATACTTTGTTATGTACATCTGCATACTATGGCAAAGACTTAGGTACCTAGATACGAAGGCATGCGCGAAATAACATGATAGACCTAATCAATGGAGAAACCTGAATAATGGCCAAAACTGGTGCGGTAATTTCTTCGCGTCTGTTTGCAGCATTGGGCGTAATTATATTTTCTGCGGTTATTGCTGGCGGGTCTTCTATATTTGCCCTTAACCGTTTTCAGGACAGCTTTAATTCCATTAGTCGGACAGAATTACCAACCCTAACCGATGCGGCCCAAATTAGCCGCATAAGTGTCTCCATTGCCGAGCGCGGGGCAATGCTTGTGGTGGCGCCCAATAACTGGGTCCGCATTACCGAAATGGAAAAGGTTCGCGACGATGCCAGATGGTTGGAAGAAATATTAAGTAACATTTCTACAGATGTTCTTAGACAAGACAAGAAAAGCAAACTGCTGGAACTAAAAAAACAGCTTACCGAATCATACGATACTTTAAATTTTTTGGTTGATGATCGAATAAAACATAACAGTGCCATAAGTACAATAAATAACGAAATACACCTGTTGCAGGAAGATCTTGTTACCATTCAGTTTGCTGCAAACCTTCCTTCCGGTTCGTTTGTGGCGTCCGGGCCAATGCAACAATGGATTGAGCTTGTAAACGGCGTACTTATAAATATGTCGGAAGCAACAGATATACAACACATGGCACCGCTTGACCGTCACCAAAAAAAGGTTGACTACTTAATGTCGGGGGTATCCAGCCAACACCAATACATACCAAAAGAGGCGCGTTTATTAGGTGGTGAACTTCTTGAAAAAATAAATTCATTACGTATCGGTGCTAATGGTCTTTTTGCAATAAAAAAAATCCAACTTAACAACGAAGGCAGAATAGATGCAGCGCTTAAACAAATTCGCACCATATCAGAGCGGTTTTTAGGTTCATCAGAAATTGTTATTAACGACATCAGAAATGCAATATCCAGCCGTGGTGAAAACATTAGCTCTGAACTTACCTTAATTAAAAATCTGGTTCTTGGTCTTGTGCTGCTTTCGGCGCTGATATCGATTGCAACTTTTATATACATCAACAAAACGGTTCTTATTAGATTAGACAATCTGCGCATATCTATGCTGACCCATGCCGGTGGAGAAAATGAGCCGATTGATACATCGGGTAACGATGAATTAACCGAAATGGCGATTTCGCTCGGCTATTTTGTTGACGCAATTCATACCCGTGAAGAAAGCCTGCGCCATGCCCGCGATGATGCCGAACAGGCAAATATTGCTAAAACCAAATTTCTCGCCGCCGCCAGTCATGACCTGCGCCAACCATTACAGGCGCTAAACTTGTTTGTTTTTGCCCTAGCAAACAAAGAACAAGATCCAGAAAAAAAAGAAATTATTTCGCTTATCCGCAATTCGCTTGATTCACTAAAAGAGCTTCTCAATACGTTACTTGATATTTCCAAACTTGAAGCAGGCGTTATTCACCCGCAAGTTCGCGATTTTCAGGTTGCCGACATAATTGATAAAATTTCAACCGAGATGGCGCCGGTTGCATGGAAGCACAATATTACAATAAAAAGCATTCCATCTTCGGCCAATGTCCATTCTGATCCATTATTAATCGAAACCATGCTCAGAAATTTAGTTGATAATGCGGTTAAGTATGCCGGCGGCGGAAGGGTTATTATTGGCTGCAGGCGAAGTAAAAATAAAATAAAGGTTGAAGTGTGGGATTCCGGCGCTGGTATAGCAGACGACCAAAAAGATCTTATATTTAATGATTTTTATCAAATTGATAACGAGGCAAGACGGCGTTCCCAGGGGCTAGGCCTTGGTCTTGCTATAGTACGCAGGCTTGCATTGCTTCTTGGCCACGAGCTTGGTTTTTCATCTGTTGTTGGCAAGGGTACAGGTTTTTGGATATCCATCCCGTTGGCAACAAAAAATATAGAATTCTTAGATGAAGAAAATACCCCCGCCATCATCCAAGGCAATATGGAAAATATTATAATAATAGAAAACGACGCGAGCGTGGCTTCGGGTTTGGTTGCTGTGTTAAACGGTTCTGGATATAAAACCCACGTTTTAAATAATCTTGACGAGGCTTCCATCGTGAAAGACCTGCCGGATAATGTTAATCCCGACCTTATTATTGCAGATTACCGTCTAGATAGTGGGGTGACCGGGGGTGACGCCATATTAAAAGTAAGGGATGCTTTGGCAAAAGAAACCCCGGCAATAATTATTACCGGCGATACCGCACCGCAAAGATTGCGCGAAGCAAAGAAAAGTGGTTTTGATATTTTACACAAACCCATAAAACCCGAAGACCTGTTGGCATTGGTGCGTAAAAAACTTGCTACTTCTAATAAGGATAATTTGCGTTCAGCCTAGAATTTGCGTGCCACGCGGTATTAGGCCGATGCGCATTGCTGAATAGGCGGCCTCGGTACGGTTGGTTGCATCAAGTGCTGTAATGATTGCAGATATATGAACTCGCACGGTATTTTCCGAGATACCTAAATCGTGCGCAATTTCCTTGTTTGAATTTCCAGTTGCCATCAGACGCAGCACCTCTAACTGGCGGCGGGTTAGGTTTGGCAAGTCAGTGTTTGATTTATTTCTGCCGCCATTTTCACCAAAACCAAGCGGCATACAAACACCACCGGAAATAACCAGCTTAAGAGAATTTATCATAACATCACCAGATGCCGATTTGGGGATGTATCCCCTAGCGCCCAATTCCATAGCGCGCGCTATGGTTACTTGGTCCTCCATGGCCGAGAGAATTACTACGGGAATATCACCCTTGGCGGCGTTGATGGCGCTAAGTGCTTCCAACCCGTTTGTTTCGGGCAAGTCCAAATCCATGAGTATAAGCTCAGGTGACGGATCGGTTGTTGCAATGTCTATTGCTTCATTACCGGTTCCGGCTTCGGTGATTTCCAAATCATCGCCAAGTTGCTTCAAAACCAGAACTAACCCGGCGCGAAACAGCTTGTGGTCATCGGCAATAAGTATGCGCATTGTTTCCCATTTTTCCCATTGCGTTTATATTTCGCAATTCCCTTATAACACCTAAGGCAGGATGGGAAAATTCAATTTAGTAGTCTAAAATTACTATATTCATCACCCGTATGGGCAATTCCAACATTTTTCCAATATTATTAGTGTTTTTGCGTGTGTTCATTGGTGTGCGTCCCCATTCGCTACATCAATGACTATCCCCTGCAAAGGGGAATTAAGGGGTCTAAATCTATAACCGGTGAAAGCTTTTTAAGCTTTTGCCGGTTTTTTTATAATATCTCAAGCAAACAAACCATATTGCAACGCTGCCATATAAAATGCTGTTGCGCTAAAAATGCTCAACAGGGAATTTTCTTTCCACAGGTGAACCGCAGTGGTGATGCCAAGTGCAATAAATTCGTTAGCGCCAAATGGTGCATTAAAAATATCTACATTTTTCATGCTATATAAAACCAAAATTGTCATCACCGCAGGCGGCATATAGCGCCCGATATAATCCATTAGCGGGTGCCCACCTTTGCCTTTTAAGGCAACAAATGGAAATGCCCGCGTGGCAAATGTGGCCACGGTCATGACCGCAATAATGCTTAATAAATAAATATTATCGTTCATTTGTTTTTATCCACGACAGGTTTAAGTCCAAACAAAATTGCGGTTGAAAGTGCAATTGCAACAAGCAACATTTTATCTGGAAAAAACCACATGGCACCCACAGCGCAACCAAACGCAATTATAAACGGTGTTGGGTTTTTTATTTTTTTCCATTGTTCAATCAACAAAACCATAAATAGCGCAGTCAAGGCAAAATCCATACCCCGGGAATCAAACTCAACCGATGCCCCCAACAGTGCGCCCAGCGTACATCCCACAACCCAGTAAAAATGATTAAGTGCCGTTAGATAAAAATAATAATTTTGCTCATCTTCGCCTGGGGGTGGGTGGGATGCGGTTATCAACGAATAGGTTTCGTCAGTTAGGCCAAAAATTAAATAAAACTTTTTCAGACCAACGGCGTGATAGCGCGTTAATAGTGAAAGACCAAAAAACATATGCCTGGAATTAAGCACCAGCGTTGAAACCGCAACTTCTAACAAACCCGCATGCGCCGCTAACAACCCCACCGCCATAAACTGCGCCGCACCAGCAAAAACAAAAATCCCCATCATGGTGGCAAAATACCAGCCATAGCCGAGGTCCTGAAACAAAACGCCAAACGCCATGCCCAACGGCACGTAACCAAACATGACCGGCAAGGATGCTTCAAAGGCGTATTTTGTGGTTTGTGTGTTCATATTTTTATTTGACCATAATAATTTCAAAAAAACAAAAAATCCGATTTTCCAATTAGTTATGATGGTATACACACCCGCACGCTTATGCGTGCTTATTTATGGACTGACAGCCACAAAAAAAGCCCAGCCGGTAAGGCTGGACTTTCCATGGTGGGCACGACTGGGATTGAACCAGTGACCCCCTCGATGTCAACGAGGTGCTCTCCCGCTGAGCTACGCGCCCTTTTATCCGCCGGATATTGCCATCCATCTACGGACGCGGTTTTTTAGTCCCTTCCGTGACCCAAGGCAAGCCCTTAAAGGGGCTGGCTTATGGGCATAAGCTTAAGTATATAATTAGGCTGGCTTTCTAAGTTTCGCTTAAAAAAACAGGATAATGAACGCTCGAATGGCCCACATAATAAATGACCAGTTCATAAACAACGATGAGCCACCGTTCGATATATTATTGCCCAAAATTCGTTCATCATGCGTTGTTTATTCATCCCCGCACAGCGGATCGATTTACCCAATTTCATTTCAACAAGCATCCGCACTTGATGCCACGGCGCTGCGCCGTTCGGAAGATGCGTTTGTTGATGAGCTGTATACCCAGGCACCAAATGCCGGATCACCATTATTGCGAGCGCGTTTCCCGCGTGCCTATGTCGACCCCAACCGCGAGGCATGGGAGCTAGACCCTGAAATGTTTACAGACGCCCTGCCGCCCCAGGCCAATACGCGCTCACCCCGGGTTAGGGCTGGGCTGGGCACCATTGCCCGGGTGGTTACCGATGGCGCGGCCATTTATAAAGACAAGATAGATTTTGCCATGGCCCAAAGGCGCATAGAAAAATGCTATATGCCATTTCATGGGGCGCTGGCTGGTTTGCTTGAGGAAACATTTGAAACATTTGGAACTTATCTATTGGTTGATTGCCATTCCATGCCGTCAATTGGCGGGCCAATGGATAATGACCCCGGTGATAATCGCGTCGATATGGTGTTGGGCGATGCCCACGGGTCGGCCGCAGCAAAAATTGTTTCGCAAACAGCGCGCGAAATACTGGAAGGTCTTGGTTACCGGGTTGTAATGAATAAACCATATGCTGGCGGGTTCACCACCAGAAATTATGGTAAACCATACGAAATGCGCCATGCCCTGCAAATTGAGGTCAACCGCGAACTTTATATGAACGAAGATAGCATCACTAAAAATATCGGGTTTGATTTATTAAAAAATAACATTAGCAAAATGATTGACGATCTTTCTGCAATTAACCCTGCCCTTTTGCGAGGCAATAAATAATTATCATGGCAACAGAAAAACAAAGCGCAAACATATCAATTCGCAATTGCGAAGCTGGCGATATGGCCGCTATACAGCGAATTTATGCCCATTATGTTGAAAACAGCTTTGCCAGCTTTGAAGAAGTGGCCCCTGATACCCAGGAAATGACAAATCGGCTCCAGATGGTTTTACAAAAAGGCCATCCCTATATTGTTGCGCAAATGGATGGGGTAGTTGTGGGGTTTGCCTACGCGTCAACCTTTCGCGCGCGCTCGGCCTATCGCCATACGGTTGAAAATTCCATTTATGTTGACCCCACCGCAACCGGAAAAGGCATCGGTTCAAGCCTTATGGAAAATCTTATAAATATTTGTAGTAAGATGGGATTTTGCCAAATGATCGCGGTTATCGGCGATACCGAAAACAATGCATCCATTAACTTGCATAAAAAATTTGGCTTTACACAGGCCGGGATTTTGCATGCAAGCGGGTTTAAATTCGAACGTTGGGTTGACACCGTATTCATGCAGCGCAGCCTGGGTGATGGCAATACCACCCCCATATAAAATATTTTGAATTTTATTAAATAATACCCTTGCCCTTTGTATTGGGTATCGGGTATTTCAATGACCCCTTTGAAAATAATACCAAATTTAAAACGGGGTTGCTTTATATGGTGCCTGTAACCATATAAAGGCTGTGGCAAAATAATACGGAATTAAATAACAAAAACCATGAGCACCATAAGCGCAAAAATTAATGAAAATGAAATCCGCCCCAACAGCGAAGTATTAACCGCAAGTATCGACCTTGCAGGAAAGCGCGTTGTTGATATTGGCTGCGGCGATGGCTCGTTGGTTCGCTTGATGGCGCGCCACGGTGCCAAGTCTTTTGGTGTTGATAACAACCCGGCACAATTAGAAAAAGCGCGTTTGGAAAAAACCCTAGGCGGTGAAATTTTTCATCAAGGCATTGCCGAAAAACTTCCCTTTGATGATGCCTGCATGGACGTAACAGTTTTTTTTAATTCGCTGCACCATATTGCCGGCGAACAAATGCAAACGGCCCTGTCTGAGGCCCACCGCGTGCTAAAACCGGGTGGATTGCTTTATGTTTCCGAACCACTGGCCCATGGCCCACATTTCGATTTAATGGCCCCGGTTCACGATGAAACCGAAGTTCGGGCAAACGCCAAAAGCGCGCTGGATAAGGCACCTAGCCTGGGATTTGAAAAAATTGATGAGATTTTCCACACTCATATTGTTAGCCTAGCCGATTTTGCCGCATTTCGTGAACGCATGATCCGCATTAACCCAGATCGCGTGGATGAATTTGCAAAACTTGAAAGCAAGCTTAAGGGGCTTTTTGATAGCCTTGGCGTTAGAACAGAAAAAAGTGTTGAATTCGCCCAGCCCATGCGGGTTGAGATTTTCAAAAAAACCTGATTTTCCTTGTTTTTTTAAGCCTTCATCCTTTATTCACCACAGATGGTCTTTAATTAGCTATCATGGCTAGTGCGATTGAGACGCGCTATAATCAGATGGTGTGATCGATTCTTAAATTTTGAGCCGAAGTGAGCCTACATAAATGAGCGATGACAATTTTGATGGCGAAAGCGAAGACAAGCAAGAAGCGCTTCTTGATGTTCCGCTTGAAGTAACGGCAGTTTTAGGCACCTCTTACATGAAGGTTAGCCAGCTGCTTAAAATGGGTCGTGGTGCGGTGGTGCAGCTTGACCGTAGTGTCGGCGAAGATATCGAAATACGCGCCAACGGTAACCTTATCGCGCGCGGTGAAGTGGTGGTAGTTGAAGACCATCTTGCGGTTACCATGACCAAAATCATCAAGACCCAGATTAAATCTTAAAAATACTTCTTAAAATATTTTTATGTAACGCGCGGCAGTTCCCGCCACGATGTGGTGTAGCGCGGGGAACGCATATCTTGGCGCATATGCCAGTTACCTTTTTGTTTACGCGCACCGATATGCACCATATCGCGAACTGCGCGCGGGCTTGAATTTATTTTATCAATAGCAATTTGTAAATTATGCGCTCTATTTTCTTTATCTGGCGCAGCAGAAAAAAGGCTTGGCTGTAGCGAGTGCATTGGTGACAATTCAAGCAAAGAAACCCCCGCCTTTTTATAGGCAATTCCTTTTTTATATGCCTTTGCCAATGCCGCAAGTGCGCCTTGGGTAATTTCAACCGTGTTGGCGCTTGGGTTATCAAGGGTAACAGTTGCCGATGAATTTGCCGCAATTGAATTTTCATCAAACCTGTTAGCAAGAAGAAAAACAGAAATTGTTCCAGCCGCCATGCGCTCCCCCCTAAGGCGTTCAGATGCGCGTGCCGCAAATGTTGCGATGGCTTCTTTTAGTTCATCCAGCACTGTAACGTTTTTGGAAAATGACCGTGACGAAATACATGATTTACGAATACCCGGCTGCATTTCAATAACAAATGCCCTAGTGCCGTTTAGCTCCAACCATGTTCTAGCCCCGCTTACCCCTATTTTTTTTCTAACTAATTGCATCGGCTGGTTGGCAAAATCAAGCGCGGTTATAATTCCGCCTGCGTTTAAACGTTTATTCCATGCCCGGCCAATACCCCAAACATCACCAACCGGGGTCAAGTTTAAGGCGCTATGCGTTTGTGTTTTTCCATCCAACATACAAACACCACCTAATGATAAATCTTTTTTTGCCCGCTCGGCCGCAATTTTTGCCAATGTCTTGGTCGGACCAATACCGATGGAAACCGGAATTGATGTCCATTTTTTTATGTTTGCGCGCAAGGCATTCATTTGTGCAATTATTACGTTAGGCGCAAACCCATCAAGATCAATAAATGCTTCATCTATGGAATAAATTTCCACTTCTGGCGAAAACGAATAAAGAATTGTCATTACCCGTCCCGACATATCGCCATAAAGCGCATAATTGGATGAAAATATTTTTACCCCGCCTGCGTTAAGCATATCCTTGACCTTGAAATAAGGAGCGCCCATGGGCACGCCCAATGCCTTTACCTCGTTTGAGCGCGCAATAACGCAGCCATCATTATTTGAAAGAACCACAATCGGCACGCCCTCCAAATCAGGGCGAAATACCCGTTCACATGACGCATAAAAATTATTGCAATCAACCAGCGCGAACATTTTGCCAATCATTTTAAAATTTCCTGATGGTGCTGCTAACCACGCCCCATATTGTGCAGTCTTCGGGTTCAACCCCATCGGCAATAGGTGATATTTCAATCGGCGGGTAATCAGGGTTTGCCGCCACCAAACGCCAGCGTTTATTTTTTATTTCAAGGCGTTTTACCGTAAGCCCGCCCGCAACCATCGCTATAACTATGCGCCCAGGCGCGGGACGGATAGATCGGTCAACCACCAAAAGATCGTTAGGATATATTCCGGCCCCCACCATTGAATCACCCGCCACCCGCACAATGAACGTGGCGGCTGGATGGCTAATAAGGTGTTCATTTAAATCAAGCATGCCTTCGATGTAATCTTCCGCCGGTGATGGGAACCCCGCCCTGACGGTTGATGAAAAAACCGCAACCCGGGTGGTGGTGTCATCGGCCCCTTGGTTGGAAATTGCGTTTACGGAAAAAACCGCATCCACATCGGCTGGCGAATTGCTGGAACATTGCTTTTTAATTGTTGTTGTATGGTTCGACATGCTTTTTCGTAGCCCCGTTTGGTTATTGTAACTATTAGAACAAAACATGAACATAACATAAGCCCAAAGACCGGACAAGTGTAATTGCCCACAAGGGAAGGTGGGCCTATAAGGTGTCCTGATGAACAATAAAATTTCCCCACCGCAGGTCGGCATAATCAGCCTTGGTTGTTCCAAGGCACTGGTGGATTCCGAACGTATTCTAACCAAGCTAGCGGCCGAAGGTTACGTTATTTCCAACAGCTATGAAGGCGCCGATGTAGTTATCATAAATACCTGCGGCTTTATTGATTCAGCCCGGGCCGAAAGCATGGACGCCATTTCTGAAGCCATGAACGAAAATGGCCGGGTGATTGTAACGGGTTGTCTTGGCGTAAACGAAGACGAGCTAAGAAAAACCCATCCCGGTATTTTAGCCGTAACCGGTGCGCACAGTTACGAACAAGTTGTAAACGCAGTGCATGATGCGCTGCCGCCGAGCAGCAACCCATTTATGGATATTGTCCCCGAAGCGGGTATCCGGTTAACGCCGCGCCATTATGCTTATTTAAAAATATCCGAAGGCTGCAATCACAAGTGTCGCTTTTGCATAATCCCATC
>JAOUJU010000037.1 GCA_029883045.1 Rhodospirillaceae bacterium | reverse complement strand
TGATCGCAAAACAAATACACCAATAAAAAATAAACCCCCTGCATTTGCCACAACCAATGTGGAAAACACCACAAACGAAATTACTGCCGAGAAAGCAACCAAAGAAATTGCAGATACAGAAATTAGTCAAACCAATGTGGTGACACCACCCACTGATGAAAAAATATCACCAAGCGAAGATGCAATTATTGCCGCCGAACAACAGGCACCTGCTGAAAATCAAGAATTAGTATTTAACGATGAAAACAGCGAAACAGATATATTATCTGAAATATTAAAAAAAGGGACGCCAGAATCGGCATTTATTCGCCTGTTCAATCTTTGGGGGAAAGATTATTTACGAATGTCAGGGCTAACCCAATGTGACAAAGCAAAAAGTGGCGGTCTTTCTTGTGTACAGGGAATTTCAAACATAAAAGGCATAAGGTCTATGAATAGGCCTGCGTTGGTATCGTTTACACTGCCCAGTGGGGAAAACGTTTATGGCGTGGTTACACAAATAAAGGTTGTTGATGGCGATGATTTGCTAACAATTGAATTTGGTGAACGCCAGATAACAATGACGACTAATGCCCTATCCATTCGCTGGAAGGGCGATTATCTAGTTTTATGGAAACAGCCAGAATTTTTTATCCGCCCCCTTTCGGTTGGTGTTGAAGGAAGCGACGTAATCGCCGTGCGCAAACTGTTAGCGATGGCAGGGTTTGGTGATGGCGCGCAAGACAGTGAAGGACGAGGGAGCCCATTTTTTGGCACCACCATGCAAGCACAGGTAATGTCCTTTCAAAGAAATTATAATATTGATCCTGATGGAATTGTTGGACCAGAAACACTTTTAAGAATAACTGGCGTTGTTGGCGCAATTAATGGGCCTAGCATTGTCTGGGAGGATCAGTAATAGCCATGTCTTATATTCTTGATGCACTTAAAAAATCTGACCAAGAACGAAAACGTGGAGAGGTGCCGACAATTACCTCGGCCAGTGCCGATGTCGAATTTAAAGAAAATGAAACAAAGCAAATTAGTTTAAAAATTGCTGCCGGTGGGTTTGTGCTCAGCGCCATTATTGTGACGGTAGTCTTGTTCATGCCGAGCGATGAAGAGCCCTCATCGGTAAAAGCGGCGCCTGAGGCCGCAACTGAAATGGCGCTAACCCCTTCTGCGCCAGATGCCACCCCTGCTAACGATGTTGCGCCAAGCGAACGTGCAACCGCCCCACAACCCGCGCCAAAGCCCGCGCCAAAGCCCGCGCCAATAATTAGCCAAGAAGTAAAGACAGAAATTAAACCACCAGAAATATCACCGGAAAGAACACCGGAAAAACCATCTCCAATAATTGCTGCAGATCCGGTTAATGCGGATATTCCAAAACCTGATGCATCCACAAACGAGGCCCCCGCCCCGGCGTCACAACCCATTAACAAAGTATCGGTTGCACCAGAACCAAAGCGTGTTCCGGGATCAACCGTGGCGCGCGTACCAACTCTAGCAGCAAAAATTGAAACTAAAACACAGATACAAAAACTAAAACCTAGCCTGCCTATGTTAAACAGCGCTTCTGATTATCTTGATCGTGGCTGGAACAGCATGAACTTAGGTCTATTTAATCAGGCAATTGCAGATTTTTCTGTTGCGGTTGAAATGGAGCCAGGCTTTGCTGATGGTTGGTTTGCCTTGGGTTGGGCGCAAGAAAAAAATAACCAAGATGGCAATGCTATTGCTAGCTATAGCAACTCAATCAAGGCAAAGGCAAATCATGCGGGTGCCTTGTTTAGTCGTGGGTATCTTGAATTGTTTTCCGGAAAACCACTTAATGCTACAAGGGATTTCAAAGCCACCCTCAACCTTGCTGAAAATGATTTCAGATTATATATCCACGTCTGGACTTTTGTTGCAAAAAACAAATCCGGCAGCAAAACAATAATTGACAGCATAAAAGACCTAAAAATAGACAGCCAAGACGACGAGCTTTCGTCTTGGCCTGGACAGATCATCAGATATTATATGGGCGAATTAACCGAAGCTCAGATTCTTCAGGCCATTGAGGACGGAAGCTCATCTGGCTTGCAGGAGCGCAGATGTGCCGGGTATTTCTTTATCGGCGAATACGCCCTTCTTAAGGGCGACACCAAAAAAGCACGTAATTATTTTGAAAAATCACTTGCCACCGGGGTAGTGAAACTTCGCCAATTTGATGCATCCAGACGCGAATTAGCCAGTTTGGCGCAGTGATTCATTATTGGTGTAATTGCCACCCCCCCCACAAAAGGGTAGGGCCGCTCCCTCGTCGGGGTGTTGGCACAATCACAATCATTGTTTAAATCAGCGCTACCTTGTTATCTCCAGCAGAATAAAGGCCTAATTTAAATGCCCGCAAATCGTAAAACAATTACCCATTTCATGATTGAGGAACAACGCCGCACCCAAGGTACGGGCGATTTTTCGATGCTCCTTGGCGATATAATAACCTCGTGCAAGGTTATTTCAGATCAGGTCAATCATGGCGCGCTTGTTGGTGCTCTTGGTAGCGCTGGATCCGAGAACATTCAGGGCGAAACCCAAAAAAAATTGGATATATTGTCCAACGAAATTTTTCTACGGTTTAATGAAATCGGCGGCCATTTGGCCGGAATGGCATCCGAAGAAATGGATGACCCCTACGCTTTGCCTGAGGGCGCCCCGCGAGGAAAGTATCTTTTGTTATTTGATCCGCTTGATGGATCATCAAATATTGATGTTAACGTTTCGGTTGGAACAATTTTTTCCATACTTAAATGCCCCGAAGGGGTAACCCACCCGGAAGTAGAGGATTTTCTACAGCCTGGAACTACGCAAGTTTGCGCTGGGTATGCACTTTATGGCCCATCGACCATGTTTGTACTTACATCAGGAAATGGGGTTAATGGGTTTACGCTTGATCAAAATATCGGTGAATTCATTCTTACCCATCCAGGCATGAAAGTTCCCGAAGATACCCGCGAATTTGCAATTAACGCATCAAATCAACGTTTCTGGGAAGAACCAATAAAAAGATACGTTGATGAATGCATGGCCGGAACAGATGGTCCGCGCGGCGAAAACTTTAACATGCGCTGGATTGCCTCAATGGTTGCTGAAATCCACCGAATCCTTACCCGAGGTGGAATATTCATGTACCCAATCGATGAGCGCATTCGCGCCCAAGGTGGTAAACTACGCTTAATGTATGAAGCAAACCCAATGGGAATGATAATTGAACAAGCCGGCGGCGTTGCCTCAACAGGTTATGAGCGCATTATGGATATTAACCCAACTGGGTTGCACCAACGCGTTCCGGTTATTATGGGATCAAAGAACGAGGTTGAGCTGCTTGTCAGTTACCACAAAAAATAAACTAATAGCCCAATCAGCAGGCACAAAATAAAAACCGCACCATTTATTTTAAGATGGTGTGGTTTTTTTGTATTTAACTAAACGAAATTATATTTCCCATATATTCGTCAAAATACGTGCCAAGAACCAGTTTCTTTATTTTATCAGGGGTTTGTTTTGAATTTCTATTCATTGTTTTTAGTTCGTTTATCATGCCTTGCACCATTAACAGCCCCTCTTTCTTTTTCATCGCAGATGCAATAACTGGCATATCAAATTTTTCGACAAGACCATCAAGTATAGCAATGGCCTGCCCTTCATCCAATCCTTCAAGCAGTTTCATTGCTGGGCCAGTAAGCATTCCCAAATATGGTTTATATATATCGATTTTTTTTTGTTGCCACGTTCCAATATCCCTGACCAAGGCAGGGCTTCCCCTTGCTATTTTGGAAAACAAATCATCGCCCAAGATTTCTTTTATTTGTGTGATGCGACAAATTAAATTTCCATCCCCATCATCCGATGTTGGCCATGATCCGAATGCATCAAACATCACGGGATCTTTTATTTCAAGAATTGTCGCCCCTAGGGAGGTAATCTTTTCCGGACGATCAAGACTCTTTGCCGCTGCGCTAAGAAGGGCATCGCTCCAGTTTAGTATTTCAGGAAATTCATTTTGTAGCGCATGGCGCAATGGCCTAAAAAAAGATGCGCCATCAATGCTACATAAAGTCATCAACCATTTTTCGTCTTTTTGCAAAAGCCCCTCAATGTTTGGCAATGCTTGGCGCATTTCATTCATTGTTGGCTTGCTAATTTTAGCCAACAGCCTAAGGCGGTTAATGCTTTGCACTCTGGTTTGTAAAAAGGGAGAAAGAAACACACCTATATCATTGATGCTGTGTCCTCCGCTTTTCATAATTGGTGCGGCCAAAATTAATATGTATCTTCGCGCCACTTCGTTTGGTGTTATTGCGCAGCTCCCGACGGCACTGTCCAGATCAGTGCGAATTGAAACCGCCCTTTCCCCTTTTTTTCGAATGTGCCTTATTAGGCCCTCGCTCAATGCCATTTCGTAAATATACATGGCAAGCTCGAGCGCAATCGGATCGGAAACAACCTGATCTAAGGTTTTGCCTTGTAGGTAAAGCTTAGTTGACTGGTTTTCCTTAAGCTGAACAGCCTCAATCTTTTGCAAAAGCGGCAATATATAACGCCTCAGGGTGATGCCAAGACGTCTTTCGCGCACAGCCTTGCTGCGCCGCCACAGTACATCAGGGACATGCCACCACTTTTTACCCACATCATTGGGTAAAATAATAGGGTCAACCCTTATAGCCATGCGCAGAATTCAAGCACTTTATTACGTTTTTTTTGCATTTGCCCGCCCCCATAATATTAATGCAAATAAACCAAAATATGGCCTTAATGCCAATAAAGACACTTACCATATAACATCAAGATGTTACTAAATTGCCACCAATTTTACCGTTTGTTGCTTAAAAAACCCTATTTCTTAACATTTTTACCATGACAAATATTTTCTTTAGCTTGTGTGGATGGCTTTAAAAAAAATAATTACCACTATGGGTAATTGGATTTTATTACCCATATATACTTGTATACAATTGCAAACAGTGCGGGCCGCAGCCTTAGTGCGCCTTTGGTGGATTTGTCTAAAATGATTGCTGCAGACGAAAAATCACTAGAAATAAGCCCCGACACCTATAGGTGGTGCGGTAAAGCCATTGATATCGTTGAGGATCGCCTTGGTCTTAAAATAAGGGTTCACCATAAAGATGGTTTATTTGCCCAAGGTGATATATTTCTTTTCAATCATTTTGCTAGATTTGAAACAATCATTCCGCCCTACATTATATACAAAGAAACTGGTGCTTATTGCCGCTCGGTTGCCGATAGCTCAATATTTAAAGCTGGCGATACCTTTTCTAGTTTTATAAAAAGCATTGGCGTTGTCCCCAATAATCTGCCTGGGCTTTTACCTTTTTTAGCAGCTGAAATATTGCGTGGCCGTAAAATAGTAATGTTCCCCGAAGGTGGCATGGTAAAAGATCGCCGCGTACTTGACGATGATGGCAACTACAGCATTTATTCGCGCACTGCCCTTGAGCGCAGAAAACAGCACCGCGGTGCAGCGGTTCTTGCTCATACGCTAGATATATTCAAACAAAGAATTTTGTATCTTGATAAAAAAAATGATGTTGCCCGCATTGAACGATGGGTAAATGCACTTGGCCTTGATAGCGCCGAAGAACTTACCGCGCTTGCCAAAAAACAAACCACCATAATACCCGGGACCATTACATTTTACCCCATACGTGTCAGGGAAAACTTTATTACCAAGTTTGCAAGTTTTTTTACAAAGAACCTATCACGTCAATTTTCTGAAGAAATTCTTATCGAAAGCAATCTTGTTTTTAAAGATACCGATATGGACATTAGGTTATGTGACCCGGTCCAAACTAAGAACGATTGGTCGTGGTGGGAAAAGATGGTCTTCAATAGATATTTTATGAAGGTTAACTCGCTTGATGATTTGTTTGGCCTTAAGGATGATTCCGACGGTTATATTGAAAAAATTATCGAAGGGCTTATATCGCAAGAAACAAACATCATACGTGATAAATACATGATGGCCATGTACACCAACATAACCATCAATCTTAGCCATATTGCATCGCACCTAATTGTTACCCTGATTGAACGTGGACGCATGGAAATTAGGTTCGATGAATTTTACATGGTGCTATATCTGTCGGTTAAAAACTTACAGGCATCACGGGGCATGCAATTACACCACAGTTTATTGAACCCAGATTGTTATATGAAGATTCTTTCTGGTAACTGCCTTGAACTAGACAGATTTTTGCGTACCTGCACTGATGCAAAGTTAATTACCATCAGTTCTGATTCAATTCAATTCATGCACAAAATGTTAAATGAATACGAATTTGACGAAGTTCGCATTGAAAACCCTGTGATGGTATATGAAAATGAAGTTGAACCATTAACCGAAGTACATCAAACAGTTGATTCAGCGTTAGATAGTGTCGCGACAATACCCGATAAGGATGTTGCGTCATTCATGTATGATGATGAGCTTCGTTCATATCAATGGAACAGGGATAAATACAATGCCCCGGAATTTGCTACAATAAATAACAAAGAAACATCCAGCAAAAGCGGTGAACCTTATCTTTTATTACCAAAGTCAGACAGCACCGTAGGTATATTGCTAGTTCATGGTCTTTTGGCCTCGCCTGCCGAATTGCGAGATTTTGGCGACATTCTATGCAATGAAGGTTTTGCCGTCTTGGGTGTTCGCCTTGCTGGGCACGGGACTTCGCCCCACGATTTAGCTAACCAGACGTGGCATGACTGGCTTGCATCTGTTGCACGTGGGCACAAAATACTTTCTGCATTTTGCGAGCGCGTTATTGTTGTTGGGTTTTCTACGGGGGCCACATTGGCGCTGGCGTTTGCATCTGAAAACCCGGAAAAACTAGGCGGTGTTTGCGCGGTATCGCCAGCCATTGGCTTGCGCAATAAAAAATCAAGCCTCATTCCAATTTTAAACGCCATAAACCGGGTTGCTAGTTGGTTACCGCAAACCGATGGTATTTTGGAATTTTTTGACAATGACCCGGAACACCCAGAAATCAATTACCGCTCAATACCCATTGGCGCCATCACCAATCTTGTTGATCTTGCCGAATACACACTTGCAAAGACATCAAAAATAACGGTTCCGGTTTCATTAATACAAGGAGACGACGACCCAGTAGTTGAGCCAAAGGGCGCAAAACTGGTGTTTGACAACCTATCAGTTTCCGACAAATCGCTTCATTGGATTGCCTCTAGTAAACATGGTATCATTAAGGACAATATCGGAAGCACCCGAGAGCTGTTACTAAACTTTATCAAACACGTTGAAAAAACTGATTGATATAATGGAGTATCGTTATGGGCGCGCATCAACAAAAACCACTTTGGGCCAAATCATACCCCGATGATCTTGATACAAACCTTTTGCCGGTTGAAAAACCCGTATATTTAATTTTGGAAGAATCAGCAGATCGCGAACCGAATGCGCCATGCCTAGATTTTATGGATCGCAAATACACTTATAATGAAGTAGCAAATCAAGTTAGTCGCGCAGCAGAAGGTTTGCAAAAAATTGGCGTGCAACAAGGCAGCCGCATTGGGTTGTGTCTACCCAATAGCCCTTATTACGTTATTGCATATTTTGCAGTGCTAAAAATTGGTGCAACGGTAGTAAATTTTAATCCCTTATACACCGAAGATGAAATTAATCATCAAGCCAATGATTCCGACATATGCATGATGATAACGCTAGACGTTAAAATGCTTTTTGACAAAGTCGAAAAAGCCGTTCAGTCAACAAACGTAAAATCAATTATTGTTTGCTCGCTTTCTGATGCGCTCCCCAATTTCAAAAGCATTCTTTACCAAATTTTTAAACGTTCAGAAATTGCCAGCCCGCCTTTTGATGAACACCATATACCATTTGATAGCCTGTTGGATAATGAAGGCAATCCCGCACTTGTAAAAATAGACCCGATGAATGATATCGCTGTTATCCAATACACTGGCGGAACTACCGGGATACCTAAAGGTGCAATGTTGACGCACGCCAATGTTTCCACCAATGCCCTTCAGGTAAAACTGTGGTTGGGAAAAACAAGTCCAGGCAAAGAAAGTTTTCTATGTGTATTACCATTTTTCCACGTGTTTGCCATGACGGCTGGAATGAATATGGGGCTAATTACCGGATCAGAGCTAATACTGCTACCGCGGTTTGATCTTGATACGGTGCTAAAGGTTATACATGAAAAACGCCCGACTATTTTTCCGGCGGTACCAACAATTTACAATGCAATAAACAACCATCCTAATCTTTCAAATTTTGATTTGACCTCAATTCATCATTGCGTTTCAGGTGGTGCATCATTGCCAATCGAAGTAAAAGAAAAATTTGAAAAATTGACTGGTTGTGTAGTGGTCGAAGGCTACGGCCTTACCGAAGCATCACCGGTTTTAACCTGCAATCCCCCACGTGGCGTAAACAAAAATGGGTCCATCGGTATTGCGCTTCCTGGTGTCGAAGTGGAAATTCGCGATCTTGATGATCCCACAAAACCCCTACCCCAAGGTGAAAAAGGCGAATTAGTGGCGCGCGGACCGCAGGTTATGGCCGGGTACTGGAATAACCCTATTGATACAGCGCAAACAATAATTGATGGCTGGCTAAGAACCGGTGATGTCGGACAAATTGACGAAGATGGATACATATTCCTGACTGATCGTCTGAAGGACGTGATTATATGCTCCGGTTACAAGGTGTATCCCCGCATCGTTGAAGATGCCCTTTACCTTCATCCAGCAGTTGACGAGGTCATTGTCATTGGAATCAATGATGAATATCGCGGCGAAGCACCCAAAGCATTTGTAAAACTAATTGACGGGCAAAGTGCCTCAGTTGAAGAACTGATCGAATTTGCTGGAACGCATCTTAACCCAATCGAAAAATTGGCGGAACTAGAGATTAGAAAATCGTTACCAAAAACGCTGATTGGAAAACTTTCAAAAAAAGAGCTGGTTAACGAAGAACAAAACAAAAGGAGCAAGAGCGCATGAAATCAATCGTAATAGCAGGGTATGTTCGCTCCCCCTTTACGCCTGCATTTAAGGGGGCGTTGGCCAAAACCCGACCAGATGAAATAGCCGCACAAGTTGTTCGTGAACTAGTTGTGCGAACGGGCATAATTCCATCGCAAGTAGAAGACTTAATAATGGGTTGCGCCTTCCCCGAAGGAGAGCAAGGTTTTAACATTGCCAGGCTTGTTGGTTTTTTGGCCGACCTACCGTTAAGCGTGGGTGGGGTTACGGTAAATAGGTTCTGTGGATCATCAATGCAAGGTATCCACATGGCAGCTGGTGCCATGCAAATGAACGCAGGCGAAGCATATATTTGCGCAGGCATCGAAAGCATGACCCGCGTTCCGATGACTGGATTTAACCCCCTTCCCCATCCTGAATTGGCCGAACGCATGCCCGGTGCTTACATGGGTATGGGGGAAACGGCCGAAAATATTGCAAAAAAATATTCACTTACCAGGGTTGAGCAAGATGAATTTGCACTTTTAAGCCAACAAAAAGCGGCCCGTGCTCAGGCTAATGGTAAATTAGCGGATGAGATTGTGCCAATACGTACCGAAAGCGGTGTTGTTAGCGTTGATGGATGTGTTCGTGGTGATACCACGCTTGAGGCCTTGGCCGGCTTAAAGCCAGCATTTAATGAAAATGGTGTTGTTACTGCTGGAACCGCATCACCCCTAACCGATGGCGCATCTGCCGTGTTAGTTACAACTGAAGAATTTGCCAACAAATATAACCTTGAGCCATTGGCACGGGTAAAATCCTTTGCGGTATCGGGGTGTGATCCTGAAATAATGGGCATTGGCCCGGTTGAATCATCACGCAAAGCATTAGCGCGTGCGGGCATAACCGTTGACGACCTTGATGTCATTGAACTTAACGAAGCATTTGCAAGCCAATCGCTTGCGTCCATTCGTGACCTTGGTCTTGATGTTTCAAAAATCAACATTGACGGTGGGGCAATAGCCATTGGTCATCCGTTGGGCGCAACCGGTGCCAGAATTACTGGCAAGGCCGCGCAAATACTTAAACGTGATGGTGGCAAATATGCGTTGGCGACACAATGTATTGGCGGCGGTCAAGGAATTGCGACTGTTCTGGAGTCTATCTAATGACCAAGCAGGATAATTCACAGAACGAAATTAAAAAGGTCTGCGTTATTGGTGCGGGCGTAATGGGTTCGGGTATTGCCGCACAGGCTGCCAATGGCGGAGCGGATGTTTTGTTGTTGGATATTGTGCCCAAGGATGCAACCGATAGATCAACAATCGCCAAAAATGCAATTGAACGATTAAAAAAAACTGACCCTGCCCCCTTGATGCACCCAAAATTTGCCAAACGCATAACCCCGGGCAATACCGAAGACGATCTTGATAAAATAAAAGATTGCGACTGGGTGATTGAGGTGGTGCTTGAAGATATAAAAATTAAACACGACCTTTATGCCAAGGTCATTCCCCACCTTAAGGCTGATGCCATTATATCGTCCAATACTTCAACCATACCGCTTGGGGTTTTGACTGAGGGGTTTGAAAAAGATATTAAAAAAAGATTTTTTATTACACATTTTTTCAACCCACCACGTTACATGCGGCTTTTGGAAGTAGTTTTAGGCCCAGACAGTGATGCAAACCTTTTGCAACGCGTAGAAAACTTTGCCGATTTAAGTATGGGCAAAAGCATTATCCGCGCCAAAGATACGCCGGGCTTTATTGCCAACCGAATTGGAACGTTCTGGCTATTTGCCGCCGTGACAAATGCGTTTGCGCAAAATATAGGGGTAGAACAAGC
>JAOUJU010000298.1 GCA_029883045.1 Rhodospirillaceae bacterium | reverse complement strand
CCTTGAACGCTTGGTCGAAAGCGAAGGTTTTGAAAAATTTCTTAATGTAAAATATACCGGCACTAAACGCTTTGGTCTTGATGGTGGTGAATCCGCTGTTCCTGCATTAGAACAAATCATCAAACGTGGCGGACAGTTAGGCATAAAAGAAATAGTTATCGGCATGCCACACCGTGGACGGCTTAATGTTTTAGCTAACGTAATGCGTAAACCCTATCAGGCTATTTTTTCTGAATTCAAAGGCGGCTCTGCCAACCCCGATGATGTTGAGGGTTCGGGCGATGTTAAATATCATCTCGGCACTTCTGCTGATCGGGTGTTTGATGGCAATACGGTGCATTTATCATTGACCGCCAACCCATCACACCTTGAAGCGGTAAATACTGTTGTTTTGGGCAAGGTTCGCGCCAAGCAACGCCAGCGCGGAAATTTTGAACGCGACCAGGTAATGGGCTTGTTAATGCACGGTGATGCGGCTTTTGCTGGCCAAGGGTTAGTTCCGGAAACGCTAGATTTGGCCCATCTAAAGGGCTATCGCACTGGCGGCACCATCCATCTTATTGTTAACAACCAAATCGGTTTTACTACTGCGCCTTCGTATTCGCGCTCGTCACCTTATCCATCCGACGTTGCCAAAATGACCCAGACCCCTATTTTTCATGTTAACGGTGATGACCCCGAAGCGGTGGTTCATGTTGCCCGTATGGCTACCGAATTCAGGCAAGAATTCAAACGCGATGTTGTTATAGATTTGTTTTGTTATCGTCGCCACGGTCATAACGAAGCCGACGAACCGATGTTCACCAATCCGGTAATGTATAAAACAATTTCTGGTCATCCAACTACACGTGAAATTTACACACAAAAACTGATAAACGAAGGGGTGATAAGCGAACCAGATGCCGAAAAAATGTTGTCTGCATTTAATGAACATCTGGAAAAAGAATTAAAAGCATCGGAAAATTATCGCCCCAATAAAGCCGACTGGCTTGAAGGAAAATGGAAAGGTCTAAACCGACTTAGTGGAGAAGAAGAATTAAGCGATGATGACACATCGCTACCGATGGAAATGCTAGAGGAAATTGGAAATACACTTTCCGAACCACCGGCAAATTTTGATTTGAATTCAAAAATCCTGCGCCAACTAAAAAACAAACGCAAAATGATGGAAACCCACGAAGGGGTAGACTGGGCTACTGCTGAAGCATTGGCCTTTGGCAGTTTGTGTTTACAACATGGCGGGGTAAGATTGTCGGGACAAGATTCCGGCCGTGGTACTTTTTCCCACCGTCATGCGGTATTGGTCGATCAAACCAACGAAGAACGCTACGTCCCCATCAACAACATCCGCCCTGGGGATCAGCGCGAATTAGAAGTAATAGATAGCCCCTTGTCTGAGGCCGGGGTTCTTGGGTTTGAATATGGATATTCAAATGCCGAACCTGAGCGCCTTACAATTTGGGAGGCGCAATTCGGTGATTTCGCCAACGGTGCACAAGTAATAATTGATCAATTCGTGGTTAGCGGCGAAACCAAATGGTTGCGTTTTTCTGGTCTGGTTATGTTATTGCCCCACGGTTATGAAGGCCAAGGTCCAGAACATTCATCAGCTAGGTTGGAACGCTATCTGCAGCTTTGTGCCGAAGACAATATTCAGGTGGTTAACCTGACGACACCTGCGCAGTATTTTCATGCTCTACGTCGCCAGATATGCCGCAACTTCAGAAAACCGCTTATTGTGATGGCACCAAAATCATTGCTTAGACATAAACTGTGCATTTCGAACCTAGGTGAAATGGGCCCAGATACTAGGTTTCATCGGGTGTTGCCAGAACATGATCGCCTAGTTTTGGATAAAAAAGTGCGCCGGGTGATTATTTGTTCGGGCAAGGTCTATTACGACCTGCTTGAAGAAAGGCGTAAACGCGAAATAAATGATGTGGCAATCGTTCGCCTTGAACAAATTTATCCATTCCCATGGAAAGGTATTTTCCAGCAGTTATCGCGCTATCCCAATGCCGAAGTGGTATGGGCACAGGAAGAGCCCGCCAACATGGGTGCATGGTTCTTTGTTTCCCAACGCATAGAAACAATAATGCGTGAAATAAATAATGATAATTCAAGGCCAATTTATGTTGGTCGTCGGGGGGCAGCTTCGCCTGCCACGGGCCTGCATAAACGCCATGTCGAAGAGCAAAATTGGATTGTCGATCAGGCACTTGAAGGCGATATTGCGAACATAATCCAACCGCACACAAGGCCAGTTTATTAGGCCCATGCGCCAATTTGTTAGATAAAGTTTAAGGAGCAATAAATAATGGCTACCGAAATAAAAGTTCCAGCACTTGGTGAATCGGTGTCTGAGGCAACGGTTGCAAAATGGTTTAAACAACCGGGTGATGCGGTCACTGCTGATGAACCGATAGTAGAGCTTGAAACTGACAAAGTAACGGTCGAAGTTCCGGCCCCGATATCAGGCGAGTTGGCATCTATCGCGGTAAAAGAAGGTTCTGATGTTGATGTCGGGGCTGTGTTGGGCGTAATAAACGAAGGGGCCAAGGGCAAGGCCACACCGCCAGCACCCACGCCCGCACCTGCGGAAAAAGCATCGGCCCCTGCACCTGCACCCGCACCCGCACCCGCACCAAAGGCCACACCTGCTGCGGCCCCAACATCACCAAGCGCTCGTAAAGTGTTGGCCGAAAAAGGGATTGATGCTTCTGC
>JAOUJU010000297.1 GCA_029883045.1 Rhodospirillaceae bacterium | reverse complement strand
ACCACCAAGCTTCATGACACGGGTTATGTCACCGCCAATTTTTTTGCATTTTTCCCTAACAACATCAATACGTGGGTCGTTTTCTTCGACAAATCCATCGACCTCAACCAGTTTTAGCCATATTTGTGGGCGGGTTGGATCATCCCAGTCGGTGGCAAACAAAACATCAAACCCAGATTCTTTGGCTGCCCGGGCAAATGATGCCTCGGTTAATTCACCACCACTTTCAAAAACCATATAGGTGCAATCGCGCCCTGTTGGTTCCATTTCAACTGGGCAAATTACTAACGCTTCGCGTTCGGCTGAACGTGCATTGCCTGGCCCGGCAAAAGGTAACCTAGCAATTATGCGCGGCGTGCCCTCAACCGTTGTTGCTAGCCTGCGCCACCACGGATCATTATCGCGGCGTACCGGTATGGGTAAAATGCCCAAGGTAACCTCTTGGTTTTGCACAACTTCAACCAATCTGCGGGTTGATGCATATTGCGTCATGGGGGTAAAGCTTCCGTATTGGTCACGGGCCAAATCCCAAAACCCTTCGCAATCTTCACCCACAAATACGCCAACCGAAAATGGCCCTTCGGAACTAAGGGTGGCATTTATTAGCTCGCGCCAGATGCGTACCAGTTCACGCCTTGGAAACGGGCCTTTGTGGCGCTCCAGTAGACGGTAAATTATTTCGGCCTCGCGGGCGGCGCGGATTTTTATTTTGTCGCCTTTTTTTGCTCCACGCACACCTTCGATGATTTCGGTGCGCTGCATGATCAGATCATGAATCTGTACGTCTATGGCATCTATGGCGCTGCGCAGTTCTTCGAGGGTTTTCATAAATATCTGCCTTGCTTTACTCTTTTTTGGCCTATATGGCCCTTAAACTTAGTCTAAATCACCTAAAAAGCCCTTGAGTGATAAACCCACTGACAACGGAAATCAAAGAAAACATTGACACTTTAGCCCCCTAAACCTAGCAATTAACACATCAACCCGTCCATCGGACTTAAATGGGATAAGACTTGTGAAAAACGGCCCAGACAATCGCCCGGCATCAAGCCCGGGTAAAAACCCTGAAACGGGCGCAAATAACGGCGCACATCCCGGGTTTTTTGTGCGCCTAGCAGAAACCGAGCCGTTAAAGCTCGATAGTGGGGTAGAGCTAAAAGGGATTGATGTCGCCTATCAGGTATATGGCGAATTAAACGCAGATAAATCCAATGCAATTTTAGTCTGTCACGCCCTGACCGGCGATCATTTTGTTGCCGGAACCCACCCACAAACTGGCAAGCCGGGATGGTGGAAAGACATTGTAGGCCCCGGCCTAACAATCGATACCGACAGATATTTTGTAATTTGCCCAAACATTCTTGGTGGCTGCCTAGGATCAACCGGCCCCAAAGAAATAAACCCCGATACGGGCAAGCCATGGGCACTAGACTTTCCGGTAATTTCAATTGCCGACATGGTGCGTGCACAAAAACTTTTGATTGACCATCTGGGCATTGAAACACTGTTTGCCGCTATCGGTGGGTCAATGGGCGGCATGCAGGTGTTGGAATGGGCTGTGCAATTTCCCGATAAGGTTTTTGCCGCTGTACCAATTGCTACTGCTGCACGCCATTCAGCCCAGAACATCGCTTTTCACGAGGTCGGTCGCCAAGCAATTATGGCCGATCCTGACTGGTGCAATGGTTCGTACCTTGAACAAAATAAAAACCCCAATCGTGGCTTGGCGGTGGCGCGCATGGCTGCGCATATTACCTATTTGTCGGAAACTGCGCTCACCAGAAAATTTGGACGCAAGCTGCAAAACCGCGATCAGGTTACATGGGGGTTCGAAGCCGATTTTCAGGTTGAAAGCTACCTTCGCCACCAAGGCAGTACATTCGTTGATAGGTTTGATGCAAACTCGTACCTTTATATAACCCGGGCGATGGATTATTTTGATTTGGCTGAACGCTTTGATGGCGTGCTGGCAAATGCATTTTTGAAAACACCAGTGCGGTTTTGCGTTATTTCCTTTACCTCTGACTGGTTGTATCCAACCCGGGAAAACCGTGAAATAGTTCACGCCTTAACCGGGGCCGGGGCCAATGTAAGTTTTGTAGAAATTGAATCTGACAAAGGTCACGATGCATTTTTGCTTGATGAGCCGGAATTTCATAAAGTGTTCGAAGGCTTCCTTGAAGGTTGCGCCGAACATCGTGGCTTGAGGAGAAAGTCATGAATGATGACGCAGCTGACCGCAAGTCAATCCGTATTGACCTGCAACTGATTGCCGACATGATTGAGGCAAACACCCGTGTGCTTGACGCTGGTTGTGGTAATGGAACCTTGCTTGATTATCTTTGGCATTTTAAACAGGTCGATGGCCGGGGAATTGAAATCAGCACCGATGGGGTTAAGGCCTGTGTATCAACCGGGCTTTCAGTTATTCAAGGCGACGTTGAAACCGATTTGAAGGATTACCCGGATAAATCATTTGATTATGTTGTCCTTAGCCAAACTTTGCAGGCCATGCGCGACCCGAAAGAGGTCTTGCACCAACTAACGCGCATCGGAAAGCGGGCAATAGTTTCGTTTCCTAATTTTGGTTATTGGCGTTACAGGCTTTATATATTGTTGAAAGGGCGCATGCCGGTTAGTGAATCAATACCGTATCAGTGGTATGATACGCCCAATATTCATTTTTGCACTATCCGTGATTTTCAAATGTTGGCCGAAGAAATGG
>JAOUJU010000296.1 GCA_029883045.1 Rhodospirillaceae bacterium | reverse complement strand
TAGCGTAATCGAACAGCATTTGGCCGCCATCGGCTTTCTTAAAAGCGGCGAACAGATTTCCCCTGAAAGCGAACCGGAAGCAAAGGTGGTAAATATGACCCCGCCAATTTCCGGCAGCGATGGTGATGCGCCTGCATATTTGGGCAAAACCTGCCCCAAATGCGCCCAACCAGCATTGATAAAACAAGAAGGCTGCGATACTTGCCTTAGCTGTGGTTATTCAAAATGCGGGTAAGGCCATCAAGCCGGGGTGGCGTTATTTAATTTTTTGCGCCAGCTTTAAAACCTTGTGCAAATCGCTGTCTTTGATGCCCATCTGATCAAGGTGTTCAACCGTATTGGCAAGATATTCAAGCGAGCTTCCCCGTTCGCCCACACCTGATGCCACCATTATTGCGCATTTTTCCATGCTCATGGGGCCCGCATATTGTTCGTGGTCGTGCCTGGCAATAAAAGTATAAGCCCTGACCGTTCGCCCATCAATTAGGTGGGCTTTGGCGAAATGCGGGCAATATATTTTTGTTATTTGCTCGCGGTCTTCAAGGTAGGCAAGCACATCATTGACCTGTTCTTTGGCCACGCGAAAGGCGATGCCGGTGGTTGAGCCGCCACGGTCTAGCCCCAAAACCAGGCCCGGGTTTTCGGCCGTGCCGCGATATGAGGTTGAGGCTACGCAAAGACAGCGATGATACCCAAAAATTTTGGCTTGCATCTTTTCAACAAAATGGAACCCCGGGTTCCAGATAAGCGAGCCATATCCGAATACCCAAAATTCATCATCGCTGGGTTTTTTTACAGCTTTTTTGTTTTTTACCATAAGCACCATGCTAATCTTGTTACGGGGCGACAACAAGCATTCACCTACGGGCCCACCGCTGGTGAAGCCATTTATATATGGTATATATGGGCCATGCACGTGAATGAAAGGGGTTTTGTTTGCCTAATAAATATGATTTTGACGAGTTTAACCACCCCTCGTTAAATTACAAAAAACCCAAGTCACTGCAAATTTTCAATGCTTCAATGGTGTTGCTGTTTAGCACCATTGTGGTGGTCGGCCTGTGGTCGGCCTTGTGGTATGCGGTTGCGACCATTAGCAAAAAAGAAATTTCCAAATGGATTGTGGCGCAAAGCCAATATGGAAATGAATTTACTTACGAAAATGTATCCCTAAGCGGGTACCCTTCACGGGTTGTTCTGGATTATGATAAACCGCAACTAAAAACCGTTCAGCCATATAATGTTTTGGGAAATATGGACAGCCTGACCATCACCCTAAAACCATGGACACCGTGGCAAGCCCAAATAACGACGCAAAGCAAAACAACTATTAGCGCAAGCACCATTGACGCTGATTATAATTTCAGTGGAAAAATCGAAAGACTTGATCTTTTGCTTAATCCGGGAAAATTATTATTTGATTCAATAAATCTAAAAATAACAAAACCCAATTTTGCCGGAACCATCACCATGCACGGCGCAAACGCACCAAAACCAGCATCGTTTTCGGCAGATGAAATAAATCTAAACGCACATACAAAACCCCAAGCCCAAGCAAAAGACGCGGCCATAACAATAGTTGCAAATACAACAAACATGGTTTTGCCACTGCTTGATGCCATGCCACTTTCCAATCACATTCAATCGGCCGACCTTGCGCTTAGAATTTCCGGCCCAATTGCCACTAACGCCGACCTAATCGCTACGCTTAGCGGTTGGCGTGATGGCGGCGGCAGGGTGTTTGTTGATAATCTGACCGTTCATGCCGAGCCGCTAGGGTTTTCCGGCGGGGGAAATATTTTTTTAGATGAAAATTTGCAACCCTTAGGGCGAATGAGCGCAAAAATAATTGGTTTATTGCCAACCATAAACCGCTTTAGGGATTTAGGTTTAATTCGCGACGCCGACGCGGTGGTCGCAAAAATGACCCTTGCCGCACTGTCGCAAAAAACCAGCGACGGCAGGTCATTTCTAAACCTTGGGGTGGAAATTAAAGACCGGGTTGTTTACCTAGGCCCCATAGGCATAGGCCAATTGCCCGAAATAAATTGGCAATAAAAAAACAGAAAAAAATTTAATCTTCGTTTTCGGGCTTTATATCGGGTTTGTCTTGGCCCATTTCAATAATACCACGGCGAATTTCACGGGTCCGGGCAAACAGGTTTTCCAGATAATCGCCTTCATCCCGGCGAATGGCGCGCTGTAGCGCGCTTAAATCTTCGCTAAAGCGCCCCAGTATATCAAGAATTGCATCTTTGTTATTAAGGCATACATCGCGCCACATTATAGGATCCGATGCGGCAATGCGGGTAAAGTCACGAAAACCACCGGCAGAATATTTCATCACTTCGCGTTTGGAATCGTCTTCCATGTCGGTTGCGGTGCCGACAATGGTGTAGGCAATAAGTTGTGGCAGGTGCGATGTTATGGCCAGCACTCGGTCATGGTGGCCGGCATCCATTTCTTCTACCCGCATACCGCATGCTTCCCACAGGGCACGAACCTTTGCCACCGCTTGTTTGTCGGTATTTGTTTCAGGGGTTAAAACGCACCAGTGATCTTCAAACAGAGATGCATAACCCGCTTCGGGCCCGGAAAATTCGGTACCCGCAACCGGATGGGCGGGAACCAAATGCACGCCGTCTGGCAATGCACCGGCCAAATCGCGAATAACCGATGTTTTGGATGAACCGGCATCGCTTACGATCGCCCCTTGTTTAAGGTTATTACCAATGGC
>JAOUJU010000295.1 GCA_029883045.1 Rhodospirillaceae bacterium | reverse complement strand
CGCCCAGGTGCTGCCCCTGTTTCGCTTGATGACGAAATTTCTAGAACCTATCGGGTAATTGAACGTTTGGTGGCCAAGGGAATTGTGGTCTCAATTGATACCCGTCATTCAGCCGTAATGCGTGCTGCACTAGCTGCGGGGGCAACAATCATTAATGATGTAACGGCCCTTGAGGGCGATGATGGCTCGCTTGAGGTTGTGGCAACATCAAATGCTTCGGTGGTTTTAATGCATATGCAGGGCGAGCCCGGAACCATGCAGAAAAACCCAGTTTACACAGATGCTTCAGCCGAAGTATTTGAATACCTGAAAGGGCGGATTGCCGCATGCGTAAAAGCTGGTATTGCGCGCAATCGAATTGCGGTTGATCCGGGTATTGGGTTTGGCAAGAATCTGGACCACAACCTGCAAATACTAAAACACTTGGATATTTACAAATCTCTTGATGTGCCATTACTGCTTGGGGTGTCGCGCAAAAGCTTTATCGGTGCCATAGCAAATGAAGCAGAGCCAAAAAATCGGTTGGCTGGGTCTTTGGCGGCGGCAATTTGGGGCGTAAATAACGGCTTTAATATACTCAGGGTTCACGATGCGGGCGAAACCGCACAGGCGTTAAAGGTTTGGATGGCGATAGAAAACTCTTAAAATACCAAAATCAGCCATATGGCTTGTGCTGGGTAGGGGTGTAAAAATTCGAAACAATAATTTACACGTCATTAGGGTTAAATCGGTTAAAACAATAACATGACAAAAAAGCTTTTCGGTACAGACGGAATTCGCGGAACCGCAAACCAGCACCCAATGACGGCACAAACCGCATTATTGGTGGGGCAGGCGGCGGCGCTTCATTTTACCCGGGGAAACCATCGCCACCGGGTAGTCATTGGCAAAGATACCCGAATTTCCGGCTACATGATTGAACAGGCACTGTCTTCGGGGTTTGTGTCATGCGGCATGGACGTAATTTTGGTTGGCCCCATGCCGACCCCTGCGGTTGCAATGCTTACGCGTTCGCTCAGGGCGGATTTAGGTGTTATGATTTCTGCATCGCATAACCCGTTTGAAGATAATGGCATAAAAATATTTGGTCCCGATGGTTACAAGCTTTCAGATGAAGTTGAGATGGAGATTGAAGCTAGGGTCGACAGCAACATGTCATCCGAACTTGCCCCAGCCGCTGAATTGGGCCGCGCTTATCGTTTAGATGACGCAATTGGCAGATACACCGAATTTGTAAAACAAACATTCCCCAAGGGAAAAACCCTTGAGGGGTTGAAGGTGGTGCTCGATTGCGCCAATGGTGCCGCTTACAAGGTTGCACCAGAAGTTTTGTGGGAACTAGGCGCTGACGTCATTACTATTGGGGTTGAACCAGATGGTTTTAACATCAACAAAGACTGCGGTTCTACCGCGCCTGAAAAAATGTGTGCCGAGGTCGTTGCCAGTGGGGCCGATCTTGGTATTGCGCTGGATGGCGATGCCGATAGGGTAATCATTTGCGATGAAAAAGGTAAATTGGTTGATGGCGATCAGTTAATGGCGCTGGTGGCCAAATCGATGAAAGAACAAGGTAAATTGAACAATGAAACCTTAATAGCAACGGTTATGTCGAACCTTGGTCTTGAAAACTATCTTTCAGATATTGACGTTAAAATGCATCGCGCCCCCGTCGGCGACAGATACGTAGTTGAGGCAATGCGCGATATGGGCTGCAACATTGGCGGTGAACAATCTGGACACATAGTATTGGGTGATTATTCCACCACTGGTGATGGCCTTATTGCTGCGCTGCAGGTATTGGCGGTATTGGTCGGCAATGGAAAAGCAAGCACCGTATGCCGCCTGTTCGAACCGTTGCCACAATTATTAAAAAATGTACGCTTCAAAGGAAAATCCCCACTTGAAAACGATAAAATAAAAAAGGCAATTACTGATGCCGAAAAAAAATTGAACGGCAATGGCCGATTGCTTATTCGTAAATCTGGTACCGAGCCATTAATCCGTGTGATGGCCGAAAGCAGCGACAAAAAAATTGTTGATGATGTGGTTAACGGTCTGGTCGATGATATTGAACTAATAGCAAATTAGTAAATTATTTTATTATAAAAACAAACGCGGAGAATAAAGTGCCCCGGACAATAAAAGGACGCGTTCTTATTATTGCAGGCTCAGATTCTGGCGGTGGTGCCGGCGTGCAGGCCGATATTAAAACCGTTACGGCACTTTCGGGGTTTGCCGCAACCGCCATAACCGCCTTGACCGCGCAAAACACAACTGGTGTTCACGGTATTTTTGAAGTTCCGGTTGATTTTATAAATAAACAAATATCGGTTGTCCTTTCCGATATAGGCGCTGATTGCATTAAAATCGGCATGCTGCATAGAGCAGATGTAATTGATGCGGTGGCAAAAATATTGCGTGAAATGGCAGGCGCTATTCCATTGGTGTTAGATCCAGTAATGGTGGCCAAGGGTGGGCATTCATTATTAGAAGATGATGCAATGAGTGCGCTTAAAAATACGCTTTTACCAATGGCTAGCGTAATAACCCCCAACATACCAGAGGCCGAAGCCCTTTCGGGGCACGCAATAAAAACCGTTGATGACATGGTGTTTGCTGCCCGGGTCATGCTTGACCTTGGCCCCAATGCGGTGCTGGTAAAGGGCGGGCATATGGACAAACAGGCAGCGGGTGAAAACATAACCGATATTTTGCTTGAACGCGGTAGTGAAGTAGAAATATTTTCC
>JAOUJU010000294.1 GCA_029883045.1 Rhodospirillaceae bacterium | reverse complement strand
ATAATCACACCCACATACCCAAATGTAATGCGCCCGTAGCTCAACTGGATAGAGCAACAGCCTTCTAAGCTGTAGGTTTCAGGTTCAAGTCCTGACGGGCGCACCATTTGTTTCAATTTTTATAAAAAGACACATAAGTTGTCATTAGGCCTTTAAAAAGGATGGCTGTCATCATGGTGGCCCATGCCCGATTGCATAACCACGGCAACGGCCTGATAACTGGTATTAACCCCAAGCTTTTCCTTGGCCCGATTGACGTGAGTGATAACAGTGTTTCTTGAGATTTTTAATATTTCCGCAATATCTGCGTAAGACTTTCCATCTGCAACCCAGCTTATGCATTCAATTTCGCGCGCCGTTAATTTGGCGGCAGTGTTGGCAATTTCATCTGCGTTAAGCATAACGCGCAGGGCTTCTTGGATGTGGGGTGTAATGGCGCCCAAAAACATGCTGCGTTCGTGAAATTTTTTGAGAAACTCTTTTTCCGTTTCATCTTTTTCTGCCATTACCGAAAGTGCCGCAAACTCGGCCCCCGGCCCGTGAACGGGCGTTACAATGCCCATTTTTACCCCGTATTGTGCGGCGTGGGTGAATATTTTCATTTCTTCATCGTTTAATCCGGCAAGATATTCTTCCGTTCCCCATGCAAAAGGTGCCATGTGCTTTGGCGCGTTTATCACCACCGGGTCGATCATGTGAAAGCCCATGGCAAGGTATTCAGCCACCCCTTTTTCTGAATTGGTGCTGTATGACCACCCATCCTTCAGGTGGCGGCCCGGCATATTGACGGTCCAATAGGTGTATCTGGGCATGCCGACATATTCGGCAATATCATTTATTGCTTCGATTATTTGTTCAGATGTTTGGGCCTTGCGCAGGGCTGTTGTGAATTTTTCGGTCAAGTTTATTTACCTATTTATCTTGTCCCGTCCCCATATGTAATGACTACACAATACAATCATAAATAGCTCTAATGAAACACTAAATATGTAAATTGATGCATTGAACACAAAACATGAGCGAAAAAAACAAACCAAAGACCAAATCTAGCGTTTCAAGACGTGCCAATTTTGGCGATGGTGCCACCGGGGTCATGCCCGTATTGTGCAAAAATATGCTGCAAAATTGCTTTTGCCTTATCTCCCAAAACAATATTGACGGTGCCTTGCGCGTATCTTCCCAGTTTGTTGTTTGTAAAAATATTTACCCATATATGCCGTGTTCCAAAACCTGCAGCGAGGCAACCAGCTACGCCTTTGAAGGCCTGCTTAGTTAAGGTGCGCGCTGGCAAAACCATAACAATGGATGGTCTGGGGATGCGCTGGGTGTTGTTTATGTAATCAGCCATCCGGATATGGCACGGGTTATTGCACGTGGGGAAAATTTACCCGCTGTCATTAAAATTACATTGCGCAAACCCGCAACCACGATTGCTTTTTTTCTGTTACGAATTGCAATTTCCACCACATCTTTGCTTGGCATTGTGGTGTACTTAAACATCTTGCTTTTTTCCATGCTTGCGATTCCGGAAAATTCTGTTTCGGTTGCACCGGGGCAAAGGGTGCTAACGGCAATGCCTTCTTTTTTAAGTTCATTGTGCAGCGCTTCGCTAAATGAAAGCACGAATGCCTTGGTTGCAAAATAAACCGCCATGCCGGGCCCGGCCTGAAATGCAGAGGTTGAGGCAACATTTATTATAAACGCATCATTTTGGGTTTTTAACATTGGGATCAGGCGGTGGCTAAGTTCAACCAATGACGCAACGTTTAGCTGTATCATATCCATTTGTCGATCAAGGGGCAGGGCGGCAAAGCGCCCTATTTCACCAAAGCCGGCATTATTGATAAGACCAAAAATTTTCCATCCGTTTGCGTTTATTTTTTTAACCAACTCACCCGGCCCGGTTTTTTTGCTCAGGTCGCAAACAACGTAATCGGCATCAATTTTATATTTTTTTTTAAGCTCAGCGCATAGTGCCAAAAGGCGGTCTTCACGTCGGGCCACAAGCAAAAGGTTTTTCCCGCTGGCGGCAAATTGGTTGGCGAATTCTTCACCAATGCCAGAGCTTGCACCAGTTATAAGTATTCTTCCCATTTTTTTAATCCTTTACCAATTTCGCCAACAACCAACCAACTGTAATATGTAAAAAATATATAGTTATTGGGTTGCTATGGATAGAAATTAAACGGTCACAAAAGAAGGGGGTGCTCAGTCGTCGTTAGTATCGTTGCGACCATTGTTTTTACCAAAACGGCTACCTTGAAAATTATTGTCGTTCTGATTGCGGTTGTTGCCTATGCAGTTTTGGTTAAGCGCACAGTCATACATATTTTGACTGCGGTTCCAGTTTTGCTTGCTGTTGCGCTGTTGGTCATTGTTTTTGTTTTCGCGATTTTTTTTCAACCATTTTTTGCTGTTACTATCGCGCCCACCATTATCACCGCCATCATCATCAGCCACAGCTGTATTTATGTTAAATACATAGCTGGCCCCATTAATGGAAATAGGCATGGCAGCAAGTAAGGAGCCAGAAATTGCAATATTCAATAAGGCGTTAATTTTCATGTACTTCCTTTCACAAAGAAATATTTGGCAATATTGAAAATTATAAATTTATAAAATTAACCCAAGCTGAACAACCATTAACGCAGCGTTGCGTAGACATCTTTGGGGAAACGGTCCACCTGCACCACATTATCGCGCGCGGCTTCGGCGGCTTTAATTGCGCCAAGTTCACCATCATTAATA
>JAOUJU010000293.1 GCA_029883045.1 Rhodospirillaceae bacterium | reverse complement strand
CCATCTTGGTGGAGAAGGTGCCGCAGTTGGCATTATTGAAATAAAAGATGACCTTGGGAAAGGTGTCGCTAGCAAACTAAATAGTGATGGAATTAAAACGCACTACATAAATGCCGATATAACCAAGCCTGATGAAATAAAATCGGCGATGAATGAAATCAAAAACACCCTTGGCCCCATCGATCTTTTGGTTAACAACGCTGCGTTTACCGATTCCGGTAATTTGCACCAGATTAGCGATGAAGAATGGGTAAGCGAAATAGATATCAACCTCAATGGCACCTACCATGCAACACGTGCGGTACTGCCGCAAATGGTTGAGCGCAAACAAGGGGCCATAGTTATAATTAGCTCGGTCAACGGGCTTCGTTATTTCGGCAACCCGGCATACAGCGCAGCCAAAGCTGGAAGCATTAATTTAGCGCAATCTCTTGCTTCGGAA
Source organism: Rhodospirillaceae bacterium (assembly GCA_029883045.1). Taxonomy (GTDB): domain Bacteria; phylum Pseudomonadota; class Alphaproteobacteria; order Rhodospirillales; family Magnetovibrionaceae; genus DAOVVL01. The sequence continues at coordinate 2,307 of JAOUJU010000293.1, read as the reverse complement.
TATGGAAAGTATGGAATTCGCACCAATGTTGTTTGTCCCGGATCAGTAAGAACCGAAGCGGCGTCGTGGAAAGCGCGATTAAAGCGCGACCCGCTGGTATTTGAAAAACTGGCCCGCTGGTATCCTCTGGGACGCGTTGCGGTACCAGAAGATATTGCCAAGGCAGTTGCATTTTTAGGATCAGACGATGCCAGTTACATTAACGGGGCGATGCTTCCGGTAGATGGTGGATTGTTAGCCGGCATGAATGTTATGATTGAAGAGCTAACGCTTGAAGCGAACGATTAATTTTAAATTTGTGGTTTCATGCCACAACAAAACAAAAAGCATAAGGAAAGCCCCGATGATAGTCATTAGCGAAAAATTGGCCCGCGAACTCGTAACCGTAGAAGACGCCATAGGTGAGGTTGAGAAAACATTCGCTGCCATGGCTAAGGGCACAGCTAGAAATTACCCCGTAGTACGTGAAGTCGTTGGCTTTCAAGACGCTGTTTACGGGGTCAAAACCGGTTGTGATGTAGCGGCACCAATTTTAGGTCTAAAGGCTGGGGGTTATTGGCCGCACAATGCCCAAAAAGGTTTAACCAATCACCAGTCTTCGACTTTGTTATTTGATCCGGAAACAGGCATGGCATCTGCGCTGGTTAGCGCTAACTATCTAACCGGCGTTCGCACCGGGGCATCAAGCGCTATAGCGACAAAATACCTGTCGCGTCAAGATAGCTCGGAGCTAGGTATTATTGGCACTGGCGTTCAGGCGGGGTATCAACTGCGCGCTACACTAGCGGTTCGCCCCATCACTACTGTTCGCGCATGGGATCCCTCTGCTGAAAACCTGAAAATTTTTGGAAAAACAGTTAGCGAATTGGGGCTTAAATATATTCCCGAAAGCGACCGCGAGGCCGTTGTCAAAAATTCGGATATATTAATAACCGTAACCCCGTCGCAAAGCTCTTTGGTGGAAAAAGAATGGGTCCGCCCAGGAACCCACATAAGCGCGATGGGTGCAGACACCAAGGGAAAACAAGAACTTGATCCGAAGCTGGTGGCAGACAGCGTGTTATTTGTGGACGAAGCCGGGCAAGCCATATCAATCGGTGAATTTCAACACGCATTTTCAGGCGGCATGATTAATGAAAAAAGTTTTCGCGGATCAATAGGTCAGGTAATCGCAGGCATGTGCGATGGTCGGCGTTCGGATGAAGAGATAACCATATTTGATGGTACTGGGGTGTCCCTTCAGGACCTGGTTGTTGCTGAATTAGCTGTGCGTCAGGCTAGATTGGCAGGAAAAGGGGCTGAGGTTGACTATTAATTTTATTATTACCAACCGTTAATGCGTGACCACTCGGCAACAACTTCTTGGTCGTCTTTGCTATCGCTGTCTATAACATAATATTTACAATACATGGCAGAAGTCATACAGACGTGATTTGGCAGCACCCTAACCCGCGATCCAATAGGCATAGATTCTAACGGCACACCGCCACTTCCTTCTACTTGTCCGTGTTCTTGATATACCCGCGATATGTTCAGTTGCGGAACGAACGGTGATGAAGAAATATCAGCTACCATTCCAAAGCCAACATCATTTGCAACATTTTCTGTGCTTCGGTCTTTGGAAAGGGCCAATGCCCCGGCATCTATTAGCAGCCTATTGTACTCGCTACGATGCCCAGTAACCTGTGATAGCACGGAAACTGCGAGATCATCTACCGAACATGAATTTATCTGCGCTTGAAACATATCTCCAAACATGTAAACGCCCGCTCGCGCCTCGGTGACACCTTCAAGATTTTCTGCATATAATGCAGTGGGTGTTGACCCAACACTGACAACCGGGCACTTCATTCCGCCATCGCGCAGTATGCGGGCGGCCTCAACCACGCCATCGCGCTCAGCTTCGGCAACTTTTACTATTTCCGCAATGGTGGTGCATTTGTACGAATGCCCCGCATGGGTCATCACTCCCTCAAGAACAGATCCTTCGTTGCCATTAATTATTTTAGCAATTTCAATCATATGGGGAGAGTTTGGAAAAACCCCTGAGCGTTCCTCGCCGGTATCAATTTCGATCAATACCTTAAATTCAACCCCAAGCTCCCGGCCTTTCTCTCCTACCGCGCTAGCTACCCACGGATTGTCGGTTATTAACTGAATGGATGCTCCGCGCTTTAGTAACGCCGCGACCCGTTCAAGCCTGTCGGGAACAATTCCTACAGCGTATTGAATATCTAGAATTCCGTTATCAACGAAATATTCTGCTTCACGCAAGGTGGAAACCGCGACCCCTCCCGGTTGACCAGC
>JAOUJU010000036.1 GCA_029883045.1 Rhodospirillaceae bacterium | reverse complement strand
CGGCGAGAGCGCGCCAAATATTAACGACAGTATAAAATCATTAAAAGGCTACTATTTGAATAGCCCACCCAATACGGGATGGGAAATTATGAGAATCACTGCCGAGAATGATCAGAAATTGGTGGTGGATATGCGCGTTTTATCGGAATCTGATTTAAATAAAATTGCATCGGTTAGCAGGATGCAGCAATTTGCCATAGCTAAGCTTGGCTGCCCAATTACCAGCGATGACTTGCGAAACAAAATTGGTAAAAACACCGAGGTCTGGATCAGATTAAATTCAGATACTGAGGTCTTAACGCTTTCCATTTGCCCTCACTGACAACAGAAAAATAAAAACTCTGCGGCTGAATTTAGCGACGGAGATTTTTATGATGGGTTGCTCCATCCATGTGCGCCGAAGGCACGGCGTTAAAATATTTTTCTGTAAAATCAACAGGGTAAGACGCTGGTTAAATTGTATATTTTCAATGATGACCAAGTCTTTTAATGTCGTTATAATTGTAATTAAAGTTACAATGCACGCAATACTATTATTTATGCTTTTCAGGAGTGCAATATGCAAGATATGGCAGAGATTGAAAAAGGCACATCAAAAACAAATCAACACCAGTCATCTAATGTAGATTTACCTAGGGTGCTAATCGTTGATGACGACATTGATATAGTCGAAGAAGTTTCCGAGCATTTGGAATCTGATGGCTATGACTGTATTTCTGCGCTTGATGCCCAAACGGCTATAAAGTTGGTTGCTGACAACATCGACATTGGAATTGTTGTTACAGATATTCGCATGCCGGGTATGGACGGCATGGAAATGGCACGAAAAATGAAATCTGATGCCGGTGACGATCGCGACCTGATCGTTATTGTAATTACTGGTCACGCTGGCAAGGAAGAGGCAATTGAGGCACTTAAACTTGGTGCACACGATTTTCTTTCAAAGCCAATTGATACACAGGATCTTTCTAAAACCATAAGCAAAGCAGCAGTAGAATTAAAAAAACTTCGCAACCGACGCGAATTCATGGAAAGACTTGAAGATTCGTTTAACGAAGTTGCCGTAGCGCTTTATACAACAAGCCGTGAATTAACATCAGCGAATAAAATAAAAGATTCATTTTTGTCTATGATGGGTCATGAGCTACGCACACCCATCAATTCAATCATCGGGTTTTCGGAGCTTCTAAAAATCAAGAGCGATGCATTGGATTATGATAGGATTGATGAATATTTAGATTACATCATCATGTCTGCCTCACGCCTTGAGAGTACGGTTGATAACATTTTAATGCTGTCAGCAGACCGTGCTGATCAATTAAAACCGATGGCTTCATCGACAATTGTTAGCGATCTTCTGGCATACATAAAAGATTATTCTCTTGCTAGTGAGGACGGCGCGAAAATAAATATTGTTATTAAAAACCCTGTTGGCGATGATATAGCAAAACTTGATCGGGCGATGGTCATAAAGGCGCTTTCATGTATAATTGATGATGCCCTTAAATTTTCCCCGGCAAATTCTGAAATTGTCATTGGCAGCGAATGTAATGGTGATGAGCTTATCTTGTTTATAAAAAGCAGCGGCATAAGCAAAAGTAACAATGGTTTGGGTATTGCGCTGGCGACTAAAATTGCTGAAGCCCATGGTGGTAGGTTAGATTTGACCAGCACCGATGAAACGGGAGCGAAGGCAAGCATGTTCATCCCTCAAAAATAATATAAATGTTTTAAGGGGTGGATCCATTTAGCGTGCTAGGCATTCACCTGGACGTTTGCACCCGCTTTAACTGTTTAATTAACTTGCCATCAATAACGCTAGGGAAAAGGCGGCTAACCAGCACGAACAGGCGCTCAATGCTTTTGGGGTACGAACTTCTGGCATCGGATTCCAATGCGGAGATGATGTTTGCCGCTGGAACCATTGGTGCATCCAATTTCATTTCAAATGGTTCGGTAAGGTGGCGTTGTGCTGGCGTAGCGTTGGTTTCTGTTCCGCGCGGGGCAGCATATAAAACACCAATGCCTCTTGGTGCTAGCTCTCGGCGTAGGGCATCGGAAAGACCGCGCAGCCCAAATTTAGTTGCTGAATATCCAGCAAACAGAGGAAAGGCAATATCGCCAAACATTGATCCGACATTCACAATGCGCGGTGATTCTGATTTTTCCAACAAATCCATCAGGTCGCGAACCAGTTGCATGGGTGCCAGAAGGTTGATTTCCATCATTGAGCGTAGATCATCATCTGATTGGGATGAAAGCTCACCCACGATGCTGACCCCGGCATTATTAATTAATACGTCAATACCGCCGAATTCCTTTGTTGCGGTTTGTTGAATGGCTTTTCTGGTGTCGTCCTTAGTTACATCGCCAACTATAATTTTGGCATTATCGGTATTTTCCAACATGGATACGGTTTGAGAAAGCGTTTCTTCGTTTCGCCCTACCAACAACAGGCGCGCACCCTTAGCAGAAAGGCCGATGGCTAATGCCCGGCCAATACCGGAACCGGCACCGGTAATGACAAAAATCTTGTTTTCAATATTCATTGTTCAGGCGTCCTTTTCCGCTTCGGCCAACTTACCCAATTCACGGAATATATTGCCAAAAAGGGTGTAAAAATCATTGGCGGAATCAACAATGACGTTTTGTATATTTATATCCTCGATAGCATTGACCGTGTCTTCAAAAAACTTAACGTGATCAATATCTAGCGACCCATGCGATGTAAGATAAGAAAAAGCATTTGGCGGAACACCGTTAAAGCTTGTGCTGATGCTTTTTCCAATGGCATCGGCTGCGTTCTTGGCTAGCGCAACGGACATGCCTTCTAGGACATGCACCATACCCAACAATGCGTAAGGAGTGATGTGTTCAATGGCGTAATGAGCATAAGCCACCATCATGCGGCACGCAAACCCACCACGACCAATGCGCACGGATTCCTTGTCAAACCCAAGGGCAGCTATGTCGTTTAGTATCCATTCTTCATGCCCAGTTTCTTCTGCAATATATTCTTTTAAAGCTTTCGCATATACTTTGTCGTTGGTTCCGCAGTGTTTAAGAGCAAGCGAAAGCAGAGGAACGGTATAACGAACGTGATGATAGGCTTGCTCAAGGTATTTAGCATAAAGTCCGGGCGTAATTCCGTTCTGGATGGTGCTGGTTATAATCGGAATAGTCTGAAAATTATTTCTAGCACTTGTTGTTTCGCTGATTAACCTTTGATAAAAGCTCATTATTTTTCTGCCTTTGATGGTGAAAACCATTTTTCAAGATTGTTAGCAATGATTTTTCGCCTGGGTTCACCTGCCGCATTCAACATTGCACCCGAAAAAAGTTCTGCCATATTGGTTAAGGCATGGCGAGCCGGAATTGCATAATCTGGCATTCCCGACAACAGTTCGCAAATAAGGTCTGCGCGGGATTTTTCTCCCAACGAATTGATGTGTTCATCTGCTTCTGGTATTGGGGCAATTAAAACCGACAGCACGCCGTTGGAATCAAGAAGTGTTATGGCCCGGGAAATGGCCGGGTGGCTTTCGATGGCGGCCTCAATCCATTCGGGGCTGACGTTGCGGCCATTTGCCGTAACCAGCACACTATCTTTTCGCCCTAAAACCCTTAAGGTTCCATCGTGGTCTAATTCACCAAGGTCCCCGGTGTACCAAGTGCCGTTGGGGTTTTTACCACCCAGATATCCATTCATTACGGTGTCGCCGTGCACTACAATTTCACCATCTACAATTTCAACGCTTATGTCAGCTAACGGTGTACCGACAGAGTTTGGTACACGATTGCCTTCACGGGTGACGCTAACCACCGAGCAACATTCCGAAAGCCCATACCCCACATATGCCGGAATACCAAGATGCCACGCACCTTCAACCAGCTTTTCCGGAACAGCAGCACCGCCAACGGCAACATAACGAAGACTATCAGGCGCTAGTTTTTTCGTTGCTGTTAATGCAGCTGTCCACGCTGCCAGCATGGAAGGAACCAGAACACTAACGTTTGGGCGCACCAGTTCAAATGCACTAACCAATGGCGATGGATCCCCCTTTGCCAAGGCAGGGGTTACTTCTGGTGCTAGCCCTACCTTTGCTCCAACCAACAAAGGGGCGGCAATGGCGGTAATTTGTTCCAACAACAGGGAAAACGGCAATACGGAAAGATATGTTTCATTTTCCCTTGCGCCGATAGCATCAACTAGCGAACACGCGCTTGCGCTTATTTGTTTATCACCCAGACGAACGCCTTTGGGTGCTCCGGTGGTACCGGATGTGTAAATGATGCGTGATGCGCTTTCGGCTTTGCATTGTTCCCACGGTACTGGAGTTGCCGATAACGCACCCAGACGGCTGTATGCAATGCCTAACTTTTGTGCAACAGCTTCGGTCATTTCACTGCAAAGTATGTGTTCGACGCCACCATCGTGGATAATGTGATTTAATTGTTCGGTGGAAAAGAAGGTTGGGAAGGGGATTGTAGTCTTTCCGCAAAACGCTAACGCTAAATCTGCGACAATCCAATCAAGGCTGTTTTCAGCTAGAATGCCAACCGTTTGCGGAAGTCCCGAAAATTCTCCGGCAGTATTACTAACCCGATGGGCCAGCATTTTATATGTAAGACGAACATTTTTTTCAGCGAACGCAATCGCATCGGGTCGGTCACTTGCGTGATATAAAAGGGCGTCAAGAACCTTACGCAATTTCCTGCTGCCTAGCTTGCATTAGCGTTGTTGGGTCTGAAAAACTGCCAGACATAGTGTCGTGAATGGCAACCACATGCGGGTTGTGGGTGTAATAGCTTCCCCAGTTTTGTGCGCCATCAGTTAACTTGGCGGGATCGGCTAATGCTAATTCCAAAGTTGAAACACCCATGCGCTTTAAAAGCGCACGCAGTCGCTCGGTAATAGTAAAGAATGCCCAACTGGCACCCATGGCACGAAGATGTCTGACTATTTCTGCCATAAGACGAAGCGATGCCTTGGGGTGTATTGATGCCATTGTTGTGACTTCGGCAATATCGCTGCGTTTAACGGGTGCCGACCAATACTTTGAAATAACTTCTTCAATGTTTGCATCAAGGTAGACCTCGGAAAAGAAATCACCGTTGGTGCGAACGCCAGCAGCAGAAAGCACAGCACCGTCCATGCCTATTAACGCCATAATTGTATCGGCTATTTCAGGAACTTGGGCTCCGTATTCTCTTTGGTACACATTGCGTATCAGGGTTTCGGCTTTATCACGATCCTGATGGCTGCGATCCATAATTACAAATTTTATCATTTTACCTCAATGCACACCATTGATGCGTCTGTAATTAATTATTTCAAGGCATAAATAATTTCTGATTTATCATCGGCTGGAAACCTAACGCGGACTAGGTCACCATTGGCGTTGAACCAAAGCTCACGGGTTAGCTCACCGGAAATTTTGTAATGTGTTGCTTGTTCATTACCACCGTTGGAAGGAACAGTCTCAACACCCAGATTGTCAATTTTGACTTTCATTATTTTGCCATCAAGCGTGTTTAACAGTCTAGATTGGGAAATGATTTCCTTGTTCCAAAGGCTAGCTGGAATTGATGTTGCAGGCGCTTTGCTATTGCGGGCCGCACCCTTTACTTTGGCATTTATTAAAAGGGCAGAACCAGATCCTTTAACGTTTAGCTCTTTAGGTGTGCCATCATCGTTGGTGGTGGATTGAATGGAAACCAACATTCCGCCTTTCCACTTTTCAACGGAAGAGTGGAGAAACTCATATACCGTGGCGAAGAATATTTTTACCTTTATGTCAGTATTGATGCTTACAGTTGTTTCATCACCGTTTGAATTCAAAATGTAATTGTGGGTTCCAATGGGGGAACCGTTGCGAAGCACGGTATAAGACAGGGTTTTTGCGGATGTTACGACTGGCTGCAAGGCAAGAGTAAGCACCAAGGCAAAGGCGCCAGCAGTGGATATTAGTTTTTTTGAATATTGCAAAATTATATACCCCCATTAAAGATTATTGATTTGCCATATATTTATTAAATCGAAATTCCTGAACCAAACCTGAATATGGCACCCAAATTAACTTTTTTCGAGAAAACAAACAAAAACCCCCGCCAGCATTTTCGGCCAGCGGGGGTTTTGTTTGTGGTGTGAGCCTCTATTAGCAGCTGTAATACATTTTGAACTCAACCGGATGTGGGGTGTGTTCAAAGTTGTAAACCTCTTCCCATTTCAGGGTGATGTAGCCGTCGATCATGTCGTCGTCAAACACGTCGCCTTTTTTCAGGAATTCACGATCTGCATCAAGACTTTCCAGTGCTTCACGAAGGCTTCCGCAAACTGTTGGCACACCTGCCAATTCTTCTGGCGGAAGATCATAAAGGTTTTTGTCCATTGCATCACCCGGATGGATTTTGTTTTGGATGCCATCAAGGCCAGCCATCAGCATTGCTGAAAATGCAAGGTATGGGTTTGCACCAGGATCAGGGAAGCGAATTTCGACACGTTTGCCCTTGGGGTTGGCCGAGAACGGAATGCGGCAACTTGCCGAACGGTTACGGGCCGAATATGCCAACAATACTGGCGCTTCAAAACCTGGGATCAAGCGTTTGTAGCTGTTGGTCAATGGGTTGGTGAACGCATTTAAAGCCTTGGCGTGCTTAATGATACCACCAATATAATAAAGCGCGGTATCAGATAGATCGGCATAACCGTTACCAGCAAAAAGTGGCTTACCATTGGACCAAATAGATTGGTGAACGTGCATACCAGAGCCATTATCACCGATTACAGGTTTTGGCATGAAGGTTGCGGTTTTGCCGTATGTATGGGCAATCATGTGGGTGCAATATTTATTTATTTGCACGTTATCAGCGGTGCGCACCAAGGTATCAAAGGTCATGCCCAGTTCGTGCTGTGATGGGGCAACTTCGTGATGATGTTTGTCCATGGTAAGGCCCATTTCTTTCATCACGGTTACCATTTCACCGCGCATGTCATGTGCGCTATCAACTGGCGGTACTGGGAAATAACCACCTTTTACGCCGGGGCGGTGGCCGGTATTGCTTTCTTCCAAAATTTTGCCAGTAACGTACGGGCCTTCTTCGGAATCAAATTCATAAAAGCACTTGTTCATCTGTACGTCATAGCGCACATCATCAAATACAAAAAATTCAGGTTCTGGACCAAAGTATGCGGTGTCACCAATGCCAGTTGAGGCAAGATAGGCTTCGGCTTTTTTAGCAACCGAGCGTGGGTCGCGGTTGTAGCCTTGGCCAGTTGACGGCTCTTGGATATCGCAAAAAAGAATAAGCTGCGGCTGAGCTGAGAAAGGATCCATAACAGCGGTGGTGGCATCAGGAATAAGCGACATATCGCTTTCGTTGATGGCTTTCCAGCCTTCGATGGATGATCCGTCAAACATGATGCCATCTTCGAAGGCATCAACATCAACAAAGTCAGAAACCATGGTTAGGTGCTGCCATTTGCCGCGCGGGTCGGTGAAACGAAGATCGATGTAGTCAATCTTTTCAGCTTTTACGAACTTTATAACGTCATCAGGTGTTTTTAAATTCAAAGACATGTCTTAAATCCTTAAGTGGCCAAAGTTTTATAGGTAATTGTTAAATCATATAAATTCTATATTGCTTCACTGCCGCGTTCACCGGTACGTACCCGGATTGCGTCTTCTACAGGAAGGATAAATATTTTTCCATCGCCAATGCGTCCAGTGTGGGCTGCTTGTTTTATAGCCTCGACTGCGCGTTCGACCATTTCATCGTCGATTACCACCTCAATTTTTACCTTGGGCAGGAAATCCACAACGTATTCGGCACCACGATAAAGCTCGGTGTGGCCTTTTTGTCGACCAAAGCCCTTGGCTTCAATAACTGTTATGCCTTGAAGACCAATTTCATGGAGTGCGTCTTTTACCTCATCTAACTTGAACGGCTTGATGATGGCTTCGATTTTTTTCATATTCTCACTCTCCGTTATGATCGTCGTGGTAGCGTTATATACCTATTAGCATCTATCGTGCCAGTTAGCATTTTTCTGCTAACTATTTGAAATATAAGTAAAAATAATTATCCACATTTGTTATTGCACGTAATTGCCAATCCTAATGTGCTTAAAAATTAAGCAATTGTCTTAAATTCAATCAAATAACAATTCTGAGCTATTTCTGCAAAAGATCACTAATGCGCCCCATTGCCGTTTTTATATTTTCCAAACTATTTGCGTATGAAAACCTTAAATACCCTTCACCAAAACTGCCAAAACTTGTCCCAGCAACGGTGGCTACGCCGATTTCATCTAACATTCGGTTTTGCATGGTGCGGGCATTCATTCCGGTTTTGGATATATTGGGAAATGCGTAAAAAGCCCCGCTCGGCATTTGGCAGCTAACGCCCGGAAGCTCGTTTAACATTTTATGCATGACCTTTCTGCGCTCATCAAAGGCCTCTACCATTTTTTGTACATCGTCTTGTGGCCCTGTTAAAGCTTCAACGCCAGCCCATTGGGCTGAAGCGTTAACGCATGAATGGTCGTTAATGGCAAGGCGGGTTGCTGGCTCAATAAGGTTTTTTGGCCACACGCTCCAGCCTAATCGCCATCCGGTCATGGCATATGTTTTGGATGCACCATCCAAAAGTATCACCCGGTCACGTATTTCAGGATATGAAAGCAAACAGGTGTGTTTTTGCCCATCGTATAAAATGCGCGAATATATTTCATCAGACATTATTGTGACGTGGGGGTGATCAGTAAGACCAGCAACTAACTTGTCTATTTCAGATTTTGGCACCACCCCACCTGTTGGGTTGGCTGGGCTATTTAAAATAAGTAAACGGGTGTTAGGGGTTATTAATCCAAGCACTTCCTCGGCTGAGAACGAAAACCCGGTTTTTTCATAAAGGGGCATCGCGACAGCCTTGGCGCCTGAAAAATTTATAGCACTTTCATAAATAGGGAAGCCGGGATTGGGATATATGATTTCCGCCCCCGGTTCACCGAACATCATAATAGCAAAAAACATCGTTACCTTGCCGCCGGGCACTATCAGCACATCGCCGGGGTCCACAATGCAGCCGTGTCTGTTTTCGATGTCTTTGGCGACCGCTTCGCGTAGTTCGGGTATTCCACCAGCAGGGGTGTAGCCGTGATGACCATCCCTTAATGCCTTTATTCCGGCCTCAACAATGTTTTCAGGGGTTCTAAAATCCGGTTGGCCGATTCCAAGGTTTATTATTGATTTCCCCTCAAGCTCCAGCTTTCTGGCCCTAGCCAGAACATCAAATGCTGTTTCGGTTCCAAGCCTACCCATACCTTGGGCAAGTTTTGGCGGAGCGGCGGGGCGGGTATTAATTGGCATTTCTTGCGCTTCCTTGGGTTTTGGAGAAATTTAAAGACAAACATCAAGAATGAATTAGTAAATTACCATGGCGAGTGGTGCAAAGGGGCAATTTCTGCTAAAATAAATAAATCCTAAAAACACCTAAAAATAGGGATTTATTGAGCTCTCTACTTGACGAGTAGGGGTGATAGCTCTAGTTAAGTGGCGACTTTAACGGGTTGCTTGCCCGTTTATATGGTGGCTGTAGCTCAGCTGGTTAGAGCGCCGCACTGTGACTGCGGAGGCCGGGGGTTCAAATCCCCTCAGCCACCCCATTAATCCGGGCAAGTTTTTGCCTGTAAATTTTGTTTTGAGACCTCCCCCCGCGTGGCGTAATTTTATTACAGACACATGATAGCGAACCTTATGGGTTAAAGTGCCACAGCCTTGTAACGAGGCCTATAACAGGGAAGGAATACACAAGTGTCCAAAAAATACCCCGTAATCGCAGTTACCGGATCCTCAGGGGCCGGAACTAGCACCGTTAAAGATGCGTTTGAACATATGTTTCGTCGCGAGGGGATAACCCCTGCTGTTATAGAAGGCGATAGCTTTCATCGCTTTAACCGCGCCGAAATGAAGCGTGCCGTGTTGACGGCCGAAGCGGCTGGAAACAAAAACTTTAGCCATTTTGGACCCAAAGCAAACGAGTTTAAAAAACTTGAAGAGCTTTTTGCTACGTACGGACGGACCGGAAGCGGTAAACGCAGACTTTATCTGCACAGCGACGAAGAAGCAAAACCGTATGCGCCATTAAAGCCAGGTGAATTTACCCCATGGCAAGATATACCAAAAGGAACAGACCTTTTGTTTTATGAGGGTTTGCACGGGGCGGTGGTAAACGATGAAGTCAACGTTCCAAAACACGTTGATCTGAACATTGGCGTTGTGCCGGTTATCAATCTTGAGTGGATACAAAAAATCCACCGTGATACCAAGGCGCGCGGATATTCGGAAGAAGCGGTTATGGATACAATTTTACGCCGTATGCACGATTACGTTCATTATATTGTTCCACAATTTAAATATTCCGATATTAACTTTCAGCGTGTCGCTGTTGTTGATACGTCAGATCCTATTATTGCCCGCGATATACCAACGCCTGATGAAAGCGTTGTGGTTATTCGTTTTCGTAAACCAGAAGAATTGCCAGGTGGCGTTGATTTCCCGTTCTTGCTGCAGATGATACAGAATTCGTACATGTCTAGGCGCAATACAATTGTTATTCCTGGTGCTAAAATGGGCTTGGCGATGGAGCTTATCCTGACACCGATTTTACGCAAATTGATAACTGACAAGGGTGGTATAAATAAAACTGCTCCAGTAAAAAGTGTCGCAAAAAAAACCACAAAGAAAATAGCAAAAAAGAAAGCAGCTAAAAAGGTCAGCAAAAAGAAAAAATAAAATTCCTGACTTTGTATTATTAAATAAAAAAACCGCTACGGATTATACCTAGCGGTTTTTTTATGGTTAGCTAGGAAAATTGTTGGGCTACTGTTGCTCAGATTTTGTTCTAAAATAGCGCCACACTAGTATGATTACCCATATCGGTATAACTACCACAGCGCCCAAAAGAACGTATGGAACCATCCATTCAACTAAGCCCACCAAAACCTGAAAAATTGATTTTACCGTATCACC
>JAOUJU010000292.1 GCA_029883045.1 Rhodospirillaceae bacterium | reverse complement strand
CTGCCTTGGGCACTTCAAACCCGATAGGTTCACAATGAAGAATTAACGGTTCGGCTCCGCTGTGGGGCCGGATTTTAAACTAAGTATTTGATATAAAGGACGAGGTTTTAAATGAAAACCTATTCTGCAAAACCCAGCGAAGTCGAAAAGAAATGGTTTGTTATTGACGCCGAGGGATTGGTCCTTGGTCGCATGGCAAGCATCATTTCCATGCGCTTGCGCGGAAAGCACAAACCAATGTACACCGCCAACATAGATTGCGGTGACAATATAATCGTAATCAATGCCGAAAAGATCGCACTTACCGGTCGCAAGCTGACCGATAAAAAATTCTATTGGCATACCGGACATCCGGGCGGAATTAAAGAACGCACCATGGAAAAAATCCTTGGTGGCAAACACCCGGAACGTGTTGTTGAAAAAGCGGTTGAACGCATGATTACCCGCTCGCCTATGGGTCGTCAGCAGATGCGCAAACTGCATGTATATGCAGGGACAGAGCATCCCCATCAGGCACAAAACCCCGAAGTTCTGGACATTGCTTCCATGAACCCTAAAAACAAGAGGAGCGCGTAAGTGTTATGAGCGAAGAAACCAAAACACTCGAAGATCTAAAAGATCTGGTTAGCGGCACACCAGCCGAAGCTGCAGTTGTTGCCGAAGCCGCAGTTCCTCGTGAGCAGAAACTTGACGCACAAGGTCGCGCCTATGCAACTGGCAAGCGTAAAAACGCCATTGCCCGTGTATGGATTAAACCTGGAAGCGGAAAAATAGTTGTTAACGGTCGCGAGCAAGAAACATATTTTGCTCGTCCAGTTCTGCGCATGCTTCTTAATCAGCCGTTTTCAACGACTGCGCGTGAAGGCCAGTTTGATGTTATGGCAACTGTTACTGGTGGTGGCCTGTCTGGTCAGGCTGGTGCTGTACGCCACGGCATTTCAAAGGCGCTAACTTATTTTGAACCTGGGCTTCGTCCGGTGCTCAAAAAAGGTGGCTTCCTTACACGTGATAGCCGCGTTGTGGAACGCAAGAAATTCGGTCGCGCCAAGGCCCGCCGTAGCTTCCAGTTCTCGAAACGTTAATTTCCCTTTATTGGAATTTGCTCTATCATCGGGCGTCTCCTTCGGGGGGCGCCCGATTTGTTTGTGGAGTTAGTTAAATGAGCGCAAAAATTTTTATTGATGGCCAAGTTGGCACAACTGGTCTGCAAATAAAATCCCGGCTTGAAGGGCGGGGCGATATTGAACTATTGAGCCTTACCGAGGAAACCCGCAAGGATGCGGGCGCGCGCGCCGAAATAATAAACAGCGCCGACATTGCCATCCTGTGTTTACCCGATGCGGCCTCGCTTGAAGCTGTGAGCATGATAACCAACCCAAACACCAAGGTAATTGACGCCAGTACCGCACATCGGACCAACCCCAATTGGGTTTATGGCTTTCCTGAATTAAACGCAGGGCAGGGCAAAAAAATTGCGTCTGCCCGGTTTGTCAGCAATGTTGGCTGTTATGCGGTGGCCAGCATTTCCATGATCAACCCGCTAGTAACTGCTGGAATAATTCCGCCAAACGAAGGTTTATCAATAAATGCAATATCGGGGTATTCCGGTGGCGGCAGGCAAATGATCGAAAGTTTTGAGGATAAAACCAATCCGCAATACAACGATGCACCATTTTTTGTGTATGGGCTTACGCTTGAACATAAACATGTTCCAGAAATACAAACCCATGGGGGATTAACACAAAGACCATTATTTGTTCCTTCGGTTGGGCGTTTTGCCCAAGGGATGATTGCGCAAATTCCGCTGCACCTGGGCAAGCTAGCAGGTCAACCATCGGCCCATGACATTCATTCTTGTCTGTCAGACCATTATGCAAATGCACGGTTCGTTAAGGTTGAAGCAATGGAAAAAACCGCGTCTATGGGCGATATTCGCCCCGATAGCGTGAACGGCACCAACGAATTGCACCTTCATGTGCTTGCTAATAATAATCAAAACCATGCGGTTGTGTTGGCGGTGCTTGATAATCTGGGAAAGGGCGCGTCCGGTTCGGCCATACAAAACCTAAATTTAATGTTAGGCGTGGATGAGGGAACGGGGCTTTGAAGCAACAAGATAAATTCAAGGTTGTCTCAAAAAACCTTGGCGAAGTTCATGTGCACCACCGTGATTGCCCTTTATGCGGGCGCAACAATGATGCAGATGTTGCTGAGCATGAATTAAGCTACGATGTGTGGACCATAAAACAGTGCCCCGACTGCAACTTTGTTTATATTGATCGTGGGCTAGATTACGAACAGCTTTTTTCTGATCATTCATGGGAAGTCACCACCAAAATAGAAGAAACCAGGCGAGAAAACCTAAGGCCAGTATCTTATAAGGCCAGCAAAGCAACGCGCCTGAGGATGAGCATTTTACCCAGAAAAAAAATTCATGAAATGGTCATGGGGTTTATTGACGGGGGGAATGTTATAGATCTTGGTTGTGGGGATGGCGCCATGACGGGGCCTTACCCCGAAACCTTCAGCCCCTATGGAGTTGAAATATCAACCGAACTGGCGACGGCGGCCAACGAAAGGCTATCGCTTAGTGGCGGTCGCTGCATCAATGCCCCTACAATAGATGGGTTAAAATCATTTCCCGATGATTTTTTTTCGGGCGCCACACTAAGATCATACCTTGAGCACGAAATGAACCCGCTGGGGGTGTTGCGCGAACTTTTTAGAACCCTTCGCCCGGGCGGGGTTGCGATTGTAAAGGTG
>JAOUJU010000291.1 GCA_029883045.1 Rhodospirillaceae bacterium | reverse complement strand
ATATGTATGTTGGCCACCGCGCCCAGTTTTAAAAACTGGAAACTTTTCCTCATCTAAAAGATCGGCGTCATTGGCGCTGGTGCCGGCGGTATAAAGTGGTGGGTGCTCCACTAGCCACACCGCATCTGAAAATGATTGTTCGCGTATGGCCTGGGCGCGGGCTTCCATTTTTTCCACGGCTTTAGGGTAAGGCAAAAACCCTTCCTCAAGGCACCAATCAACCGCTTTGTCGGTTACGTTGATATTATCCAAAACCATCTAATCGCCCTTTTTTAGCCCTGCATTATCTGCCAACCGTACACAAAAGCACTAAAACATGGATTAAAGCCGAAAAAGCCATCCCCGTCGCGTATGGAAGCTTGATTGGTATGAAACTATTTGGTATTCCCCCCACAGGCAACGCTGACCTTAATAAATGGCCAGCTGCCGGATTTGGCTTTATGCGGTCGTGGCGGAACTGGTAGACGCGCAGCGTTGAGGTCGCTGTGGGAGCAATCCCGTGGAAGTTCGAGTCTTCTCGACCGCACCACAAATCCGATGGGGCTCGCCGCTATTTTTAGCTGCGAGCCCCATTTTCGTGTATTCTCTGCTCGCATAGGATCAGAATCTGGAATAATGCCATGACCGACATAGAAAACAAAACCCCTGAATTGGCAAATGATAAAGCCGAAAATCAGATGGAAAATGCGCCCGAGAGCCACATTGGTCTTGAGGATACGACTGTCGCTGACGTTGTAACCGCGCTTGAATCTGGCAACGCTGAAGCTGTGCGCGAACTGATCGAACCTTTGCATTATTCCGATGCTGCCGATCTGGTTGAACAACTGAACGTCGAGCAGCGCCGCCAGTTGATTGAATACGCCCACGATGTGCTTGACCCAGAATTTCTGGTTGAAGTCGATGAAACGGTTCGCGACGAAATTATTGAACACATCGGTATTGATAGCGTTGCCGAAACCGTAGCCGAGCTTGATACCGATGATGCGGTTAACCTTATTGGCGAGCTAGAAGAAGAAGATAAACAACAGGTTTTGGATACAATTTCCGAATCTGATCGCGCAATAATTGAAAAATCGCTTTCATATCCGGAATACAGTGCTGGGCGTTTGATGCAGCGCGAAGTTATGACCGTTCCACAATTTTGGACGGTTGGTGAAACGATTGACTTCATGCGCCAGATGGCCGAACAGGATGAATGGGCAGTTCCCGATCTTTATTATGAAATTGTGGTGGTTGATCCCAAACACTGTCCGGTTGGCAGAATACCGCTTAGCGTACTGTTAAGCTCCAGACGCCCGATCAATGTATCCGACATAATGTCGAGCGATATAAAACTTATTACCGCCACCATGGATCAGGAAGAGGTCGCCCATCTGTTTCGTCAACGCGATCTGGTGTCGGCTTCGGTGGTTGATGACGAAGGCCGTCTGGTCGGCATGATTACCATTGATGACGTTGTTGACGTTATTGATGATGAAGCCGAAGAAGACATCATGCGTATGGGTGGTGTGCGCGAGGATGATTTCTATTCCGCTACAATTGATACCACGCGCGCGCGTTTTTCATGGTTGTTTATAAATCTTGGTACTGCAATTGCGGCATCATTGGTAATTGGAATGTTTCAGGCATCAATTGAACAAATTGTTGCCCTAGCGGTTTTGATGCCAATAGTCGCATCCATGGGCGGCAACGCCGGAACCCAGACCCTTACGGTTGTGGTGCGCGCATTGGCGACCAAGGAAATAACGCCTGCCAACGCAATGCGCCAAGTGGGCAAAGAATCCATGGTTGGCGTCATCAATGGCATATTGTTTGCAGTTTTAATGGGCTTGGTAGCATGGGTTTGGTTTGATACACCAATGCTTGGTGTGGTTATAGCTATGGCCATGGTGGTAAACATGGTGGTTGCTGGGCTTGCTGGTGCGTCCATACCTATGGTTTTGGAAAAAGTTGGTGTTGATCCAGCTATTGCGTCTAGCGTTTTTCTTACGACAGTTACCGATGTAATCGGGTTTTTAGTGTTCCTTGGTCTGGGCACTTTGTTGCTGATATAATTAAAAGCGGGTATAAACTATCAATGGGGTGTCGTTAATGTTCTGTTGTATGGGTATACATTGATGGACGAAGGAAAACTTTCCACCATAAAGGTTTTAGTTACCGATCCTTATTCTCAATTACGTGAAATAATACGTGATATTTTGCTGCGTGGAATTGGCGTAGAAGAGGTTTTTGAAGCCAGAGATGGCGAGGAAGCCCTTCATGTTATGCGCGATTCAAACCCTGATGTGGTAATAGCCGATTCAACAATGCAACCGTTAAATGCGATTGAACTAACCAAACGTATTCGCGCTGGTGATGGTGGGGTGGACCCGAAAACCGCGGTAATAGTAATTTCCGGTCGCGCAGAAGTTGGTGAAATACTTGCCGCGCGTGACGCTGGGGCAAATGAATATCTGGCCAAACCAGTTTCCGCAAAAATATTAGCATTAAGACTTCATTCCATCATTGAAAATCCGCGCCCGTATATTCGTGCTGATAATTTTTTTGGCCCAGACCGCCGCCGCCATGATGCTTCAAGGTTTATTGGGTCAGAAAGACGCACCGGCGACCATTCATCAAGCGCAGACGCATGACACTCAACCTAATCAAACTTTCCGTCGGCACCGAAGATGTCGCCGATCTGGCCCGTTGGCAAAAGGAACGGGTAAAGCACAATAAATCCATAAAAAGATGGAAAACCCATCAATCAAGTCCACGTCATATCACCCGGCAATGGCCCCAAC
>JAOUJU010000290.1 GCA_029883045.1 Rhodospirillaceae bacterium | reverse complement strand
ATTTTGGTGCATACACACAAACAACAAAGTCTGTTTTTGTTTCCCCGCCGGTTTCAAACAACAATGGAATATCCAGCACAACCAAACGCGTGCGTCTGCGCGCATGATGTGCAATAAAATTTTTTTGTAGGTTTTCCACCAACGGATGAAGAATAGATTCCAGCGTGCGCAATTTTTTTGCGTCTTTAAAAACAACGTTGCCAAGTTTGTTTCTATCTATTGCGAGATTTGTTTTGCTATTAACGCCTGCGTCGGGAAATTTTTTTAACACCGCGTCCACCGCCCCGCCACCAACCCCAAGCAATTTATGAACCGCTTTATCGGAATCAAAAACCGGAACGCCAAAATGTCGAAATGCCGTGGCGGCCCAGGTTTTTCCCATGCCGATGCCGCCGGTTAAACCCAATACCACAGTGCCTGAATGGCTTCTTGCACCCGGTGCGCCGATCATTATTTGACGCCTTTTAAAGCTTGTAAAACATGGGCGCGAAGCTCATCGTTAACCTTTGCGTCCATGCCAAACCATAATTTGAAGCCCGGGCGCGCCTGATGAAGCAACATCCCAATACCATCAACAGTCACGTTGGAGCGTTCTTTTGCGTTTTTTAAAAGTTTGGTTTCAAGTGGATTATAAACAATATCGTTTACAACCGCATCGGGGTCCAGCCGATCAAGCGAAATTTCTAGTTCGGGCTGGCCCTTCATCCCCAGTGTTGTGGTGTTGACCAACAGCCCGGCCTCTGCCAATGCCGCGGCGCGGTGGTCCCACGGAACTATTGCAATGTCGCCATCCCAAAAGGGTGCCAAATCCATTGCCAGCGCTTCGGCGCGCGCGCCCGAGCGATTTATGATGCGAACTTCGGGCGTGCCCGCATTCAACAGTGCGCCAATAACACTGCGTGCGGCCCCGCCGGCACCCAACACAACGGCCGGGGATTTACTAAAATTAAAATCCGGTGCCCCTGCTTTTAAATTTTCGATAAAACCAAAACCATCGGTGTTAAGCCCGAAAAGTTTTCCCCCATCTTTCACAACAATTGTATTAACCGCACCTATGCGCGCCGCCGTTTCATCTGTTTCATCAACAATCTTAAGTGCGGCTTCTTTGTGCGGAACGGTTATATTGACACCAACAAAGCCATTTTGCCCAAGGCCCAGCAATTCACGTTCAAGTTTTTTTGGTTCAACCGCGATGCGTTCATACGTTCCATTTATTTTAAAATGATCCAGCCAAAAACCGTGGACCAACGGTGAAAGGGAATGATCGACTGGCCATCCAATTACGCCGGCCTTTTTTATTTTTTCCCCGCTCATGATTGTTCCAGCCGTTTTCGATGCAATTGAATAATTGTCGCCGCCGTTTCTTCAACCGATTTGCGGCTTACATCAATAACCGGCCAGCCGTGTTTTTTATAAAGTGCGGTGGCGTTGCGTATTTCTTCGGCGACCGAATCCAAATCAACATAATCGGTTTCTTCGTGTTGCCCATTAATTTCCAAACGCTGGCGACGAATTTGCACAAGACGTTTTGGATCTTTGGTCAGGCCAATTTTTAGTGGCCGTTCGGCAAAGACCGCCTCGTCTGGAACCTGTATTCCCGGTGTGACCTGAATGTTGGCGGCTTTTAATCCGTGGTTAGCCAAATAAATACAGGTGGGTGTTTTTGATGTGCGCGATACACCAAACAAAATTACATCAGCCTGTTCAATGTCACGCACTGATTTGCCGTCGTCATGGGCCAAGACATAATGGATTGCATCTATTTTTGAATAATAATCCGCGTCCATTACATGTTGGCTACCCGGGCGCGCGGTTTGTGCGGTACCGAGATAATTTCCCAGCTGGCTTAGAACCGGGTTCAACAAATCAATGCATGGAACTTTTAGGTCGCGGCAACCTTGAACCAGCTTTTCACTAAGATGGTCATCGACAATCGTAAAAATAACAAAGCCCGGATTTATTTTTATATTATCAAGAACTTCTTGTATTTGCTGTTCGCTGCGCACCATTGGCCAGGTATGTTCTTCGGCCGCGGTTTCGGGAAATTGCGCCAAGCATGCGCGTGCCACCACCTCTAGGGTTGAGCCCGTAGAATCGGATACCTTGTGAAACTGAAATTTTCTCATTTTTGCGGGTTTTTCCGAATTTTAAACCTGTTGGCGGTGTGGGTATGAATTGTGGAAAAGCAGTGTACTTAATAAATAATGATTTTTTTATACCCCAAGAGCACTATTTCGCCCTCAGGTCATTTTCATATGTATAACATTTTACACTTTTGCAAAAAACCTGTGTGTAGAAGATCTGCCTTGGTGTTTTTCCACATTATACCCATAATTATATCAATATTTACTCCCCCACTTGTTATCCCTTGGTTCGTGCGCCATACGGGGTGATTTGCCATATTTTTTAGCGTTGTTTTGTGCTTCCCATACACCAATTTTAGCCTTTTTATGGTAATTGTTACCTATCGGTTCGCTTTGGGGGGTGTATGGATAATACAATGTGGAAAATAACAATCCCCGTTATTTTGCCTACTACAACTACATCCAAAAATTTATATATATAAATATATATATTGATAAGAGGTGTGTTGATTATTCAAAACCTGATAAAACTTAATCCATCATGACAAAAAGATTTATTCAAGCCCTTGAAGGAAAAACCCTAACCCCGCCCCCGTTTTGGCTGATGCGCCAAGCCGGGCGCTACCTGCCGGAATATATGGAAATCAGGGCTAAATCTAAAAATTTTCTAAATTTTTGTTACTCGCCGGATCTGGCGGTT
>JAOUJU010000035.1 GCA_029883045.1 Rhodospirillaceae bacterium | reverse complement strand
TGCTGGAAAACTGAACCGACCCGCTAGTAGGCTTTGTCAAAAACGGTGGGGCTATCGCGCCCTCATCCAGTTTCAGGTGGCATTGAATTATTGGCCATAATTTTTGACCAGAATTATTTATCTGAACTATTGGCCTCGTTTGGCTGTGGCTGCTCAGATATCTCGCGTTTTTTTTGTCGCGCTTCGTTCTTTTCAGCGGCGCGCTTGGCCTTCTTCTCAGCCGTCAGTCGGTCACGCTCTCTACGTTCAAAATCGTAATTAGGCTTTTTCGCCATTGTTGTCCTTTGGGTGTTTGCCCTTATGCTTTCTTTTTAGTCTTTTCGCCTGCCTTGCTGGCTAGGCGTAATGCGCGCAAGCGGGCCACTTTTTCGGCCTTTTCTTGGCGTATTGTTTCTTTTTCTTCGGCAATACGCATACGTTTTCTTTGTGCCGCAGCAAGATTTTCTTCAGCACTAGATTTTGCAATATCAAACATTTGGCACCCTATATTTTAATTTAAAGTATCAGGAATATAAATGCAGCCCAGCAATCAAGATAAAACGCGCTAGCTCTGGTATGCGCTAACCACCGCCCCCAACAAAAGCTGAGGGCGGTGCCTAACCTATTTATTCAGCGATTGTAAGGTTTTCAGCTGATTCTTTGCCGTTCTGCCCAGCTTGGAGTTCATAATTAACTTTTTGTCCTTCGTTAAGCGAAGAAAGTCCGGCTTTTTCTACGGCCGAAATATGAACAAAAGCGTCTTTTGAACCATCTTCTGGTTCGATAAAGCCGAAGCCTTTGGCGGAATTAAAAAATTTTACAGTACCTGTGGTCATTGTCATTTCCTCTAACAATAAATAAGTGTTCCGCACCTCACATTATGTGATGGGCGGGTGGTTCAACGCTCAAAATGTTAGGGGATATATAAGCTAACCGGCGTACCGATTGTTCATGTAACATAAAACAAATATAAGACGTATGGCGTATATATATATCATTTCCCGAAAAAGTCAATGATACATAACACGTGCGCGGGGCAAAATGATGGGGGGCTAGCGAATTATACGCCAAACCCCCCACATATAGATTGCTTAACAGTTATTGTTAGTAGCGGTAGCTATCGGGTTTAAACGGCCCTTCAACTGTTACGCCAATATATTCAGCCTGTGCAGGCGTTAGTTTGGTTAGTGTTGCACCAAGTTTATCCAGATGCAGCATGGCTACTTTTTCATCTAGGTGTTTGGGCAATACGTAAACTTCTTTTTTATACTTGCCATCTTTGTTGTTGGCGAATAGTTCAATTTGCGCCAGCACCTGGTTGGTGAAAGATGCGCTCATAACAAAGCTGGGGTGGCCAGTGGCACAACCAAGGTTAACCAAGCGTCCTTCGGCCAACAAAATAATACGGTTGCCATCAGGAAATTCAATTTCATCAACCTGTGGCTTGATGTTTTTCCACTTCATATTTTTAAGGCCGGCAATTTGGATTTCGTTATCGAAATGGCCGATGTTGCAAACAATGGCACGGTCTTTCATTCCGCGCATTTGTTCAACGGTCAGAATGTCAAAGTTGCCAGTGGTGGTAACATAGATGTCACCTTCAGGTAGGGCTTGCTCAACGGTAACAACTTCAAAACCTTCCATGCATGCTTGTAGTGCGCAAATTGGGTCAACTTCGGTTACCAAAACTCGGCAACCGGATGAACGTAAACTTTCAGCCGAACCCTTGCCCACATCGCCATAACCACAAACAACAGCAACCTTGCCTGCCATCATAACGTCGGTGGCGCGCCTGATTGCATCAACTAAACTTTCGCGGCAGCCGTATTTGTTATCGAATTTTGATTTGGTAACGCTGTCGTTAACGTTAATAGCTGGGAACAAAAGCGTTCCTTTTTTTGCCATTTCAATCAAGCGATGAACACCGGTTGTGGTTTCTTCGGTAACACCCATAATTTCGGCTGCTGCTTTTGAATACCACTGAGGGTCAATACCAATGTGTTTTTTAATTGCGGCAAACAAAACTTCTTCTTCTTCGGTGCCGGGCTTATCCAACACTGAAATATCTTTTTCCGCGTCTTTGCCCAGATGCAACAACAATGTAGCGTCACCACCATCATCCAAAATCATGTTAGGTACGCCACCATCGCCCCAGGTAAATAAACGGTGGGTGAAATCCCAATATTCTTCCAAGGTTTCGCCCTTGTGTGCAAAAACAGGCGTACCATTATCGGCGATGGCTGCGGCGGCGTGATCTTGGGTTGAAAAAATGTTGCATGAAACCCAGCGAACTTCGGCGCCAAGGGCTTCTAGGGTTTCAATTAAAACTGCGGTCTGAACGGTCATGTGTAATGAACCAGCGATGCGCGCACCCTTTAATGGCTGTTTGCCTTTATATTCTTCGCGGATGGACATAAGGCCCGGCATTTCGGTATTGGAAAGGTCAATATCCATGTGACCCCATTCGGCCAAAGAAATATCGGCAACTTGGTAATCGTTAGCTTTGCTCATTAGTTGTCTCCGTCAGATGTATATCCAGACATTCATTGCCGGGATGTAAAAAAACTTTAAGCAGGGTGATATCAGCCCCATATAATTAGAGCAAGAAATAAGGGCAATAAATAAGGTTTTTAAGGGTGATTCCGTGCCAAAACCCACAAATACGCATCACAGTTTATGGCACGTTCTTGTGCCCACGTTCACGAGCGCGCATTGCAGCTTATGCTGCGTTCTTATACTAAAGCGTTGAAATCATCCAATAACATGGCTATGCGGCCACTGTCGGATTGCGCCATTATGGCGCTGGCGCGCTCGGTCGCAGCCGAAAGGTCAATTTCACGCACCCTTTGTTTTACCGCAGGAATCGTGTGCGCGCTCATGGATAGTTCGCGCACCCCAAGACCCAATAAAAGGGCAGTAACGCGCGGATCGCCCGCTATTTCACCACAAATTGATATGGGAATGCGCCCACGAAGGGCCGCGCCTACGCTCATTTCAATTAGGCGTAAAACGCTGGGATGAAGGGGGTTATAAAGCGTTGCCACCCGCTCATCCGTACGGTCTATGGCCAATGTATATTGGGTCAGGTCATTTGAACCGATGGCAAAAAAATCACAAACGCTGACCAATGCATCGGCGGTTAAGGCCGCGCTTGGAACCTCAATCATCACGCCTAAGGGCGGTAATTTTTTTGCCATGGTAATTTTTTTACGTTTTAGCGAGGCCGCAACCTTTTTTAATATTTCGCGCGATTTTTTAACCTCGCGGGTGGTGGAAACCATGGGCAGCAAAATCCGGATGGGGCCTAGGGCGCTGGCGCGTAAAATTGCGGCAAATTGTGTTTCCAGCAAATCAGGACGGGCCAGTGATAACCTGATACCACGCAAACCAAGTGCACTTTGCGCGCTTTCGCCAACGTCTTCGGTTAGCGATTGGGCTAACTTTTCACCACCGATATCAAGGGTACGAACGGTTAAGGTTCGCCCGTTTAAAGTTTTTATTATATCGCGCAACATAAGGAACTGTTCTTCTTCGCCGGGCAAATCATCTCTGTTCATGAACATGAATTCAGAACGCAACAATCCAATGCCAGCCGCCCCTGCCATCATTACTTGGGGCATTTCTATGGGTAACTCGACGTTGGCAAACAATGATATTTCAACCCCATCGCGCGTAACTGCGGGCTGACGTTTCATTTTGCTAAAGCGTGCTTGGCGCCGACGGTATTCAAACTGTTTGGATTCAAAAATCGCCAAGGTCGCGGGGGTCGGGTTGAGAATTATTCGCCCGACCTCGCCATCAACAATTATGACATCGCCCGATTTGGCCATAGCACTTAATCCGGGCACACCTAAAACCGCAGGCAGGCCAAGGGCGCGCGCCATAATCGCGGTATGACCCTGCGCACCACCTAATACGGCAGCAAAACCGACAACCCTTTTAGGGTCTAGTTGGGCGGCATCGGCTGGTGTTACTTCTTCAGAAATTACTATGCTGCCCTTGGGCACGGTGGAAATTGGCCTGACGTGCGATTGGGTAAGGGCGCGAGTTATGCGGTTTGCGACTTCGCGAATATCATCCAACCGGGCTGCAATATAACTATCATCTAGCTGGGCGAAACCTTGGGTTATGTCGTTTATTTCAGCTTGAATTGCCGCTTCGGCATTGGTGCGGTTTTCGCTTATGCGTCTTCTGGCACCGCGGACCAAGCGCGAATCGCCCAACATTTGGGCGTAGGCTTCAAGCAGCAATCCCATTTCCTCGGCCGCGGCCGCGGGCAATTTATTTGCCTTGTTTCTTAACCTGCTAACTTGTCTGCGCGCGGTTCCTAGGGCCACTTCAAAACGTTTTAGTTCCTCAGTAATTTTTGATGCAGCAACAATATATTCGGGAACGGCGATTGCACCGCTTTCGCGCACATGAACCATGCCGATGGCAATTCCGGAAGAAACCCCAAGACCATCAATTACAATTTCCTTTGCAGGTTTTGCTGTTGATTTTTTATTACCTAGATTTTTTGTCGACTTTGGGTTCATGTAAATTAAATCTCTTGTTAAATTTCTTCGCCAAATCTGTCGTCTACTAATTTTTCTAGCGCATCCAAAACATCCGGCGCGTCATTTCCGCTTGCGCTTACTTCTATTGTGCTGCCAATACTGGCTGCCAGCATCATTAGCCCCATTATTGAAGACCCTGATACGGTCTGCCCATCTT
Organism: Rhodospirillaceae bacterium; assembly: GCA_029883045.1. Taxonomy (GTDB): domain Bacteria; phylum Pseudomonadota; class Alphaproteobacteria; order Rhodospirillales; family Magnetovibrionaceae; genus DAOVVL01. Next base: position 6,464 of record JAOUJU010000035.1, on the reverse strand, counting down.
TTGAAACATTTGTATTGGCATCAAATTCACCTGCGGTTTTTACAAATTTGGCAGCAGCCCGGGCGTGTAGGCCGCGCTCGTTTCTGATGGCAAGAACGCGCGAATTTTGATTGCCGCTTTTTGTTTTGTTGCTATCGGCTGCGGGCATAACGATTAAGAATCCTGTTTTAAAAGCTCTGATGCGATGTTTATGTATTTACGTCCAGCGTCCTTTGCCTGGGTGGCGGCCTGTAAAAGCGTGCTACCTTCGCGTACACTTGCAAGTTTAATAAGCATAGGCAGATTTACCCCGGCAATAACCTCGACATTAGCTTTGTCAATAACGCTTATAGCCAAATTAGACGGTGTCCCCCCAAACATATCAGTCAGCAATATAACACCGTCGCCGTCGTCTACTTTGGTGATACTTTCAAGTATATGTTGACGCCGTTCTTCCATGTCGTCATCGGGGCCGATGCAAACATTACTGAACGCTTTTTGTGGGCCGACTACATGTTCAAGTGCAGCAAGCATCTCATCGGCAAGTCGACCATGGGTTACAAGAACAAGCCCTATCATTTTTTTTCCATTTCAACAGTATTAGTTATTTGGTTATCTACACAAATAATCGCACATAAAAACTATACCAGTTTATTATCTATTTCACGGTGAAAAACCTGCGCTTTCAATCCTTCCTCGCCAATCCACTTTCCTAAACATTCAGCCACAAAAACCGAGCGATGCCTGCCGCCGGTGCAGCCAATCGCAATTGTCAGGTATGATTTACCTTCCGCTGCAAACCTTGGCAGCAGTGGCTTTATCAAGGATTTGGTGTTTTTCATAAAATCCGTAAAATCAGGATCATTTTCTATAAATTTTTGAACTGCTTTATCCATCCCGCTCAATTTTCTGAGGGCTTGATCGTAATGGGGGTTTTGCAAAAATCTAACATCAAGAACCATATCGGCCTCGCGCGGTAAACCATGGGGAAATGCAAACGAGGTCAAAACCACAACCAAGCCATCGCTTGCACTATTTTCCAGATGTTTAGAAAGTGCATTTTTTAAATCGCCAGGTGAACGCTGGGTGGTGTCTATTTTAATATCGGCCAAGCTTGCAACCGGGGCAATAAGTGTTCGTTCCAGATTGATGCCGTCAATTACTGGGCGGTCTTGTGCCAGTGGGTGGCGATGGCGGGTTTCGCTATAGCGCAGCAATAATTCATCATCATTGCAATCAACAAACAAAATTTTTACATCTAGCGTTTTATCACCACGTAACATGGTGACGACATTGGCAAAGGCGTCAAAATTAAAATCCCGTGTCCGGATATCAACCCCAATGCCCAATGCCCGCGTATGTTTTTTATTGTTATCAAGATTTGTCGCCGCTGCGGCTAAATTTGCAATCAACGATAGGGGGATGTTATCAACTGCTTCAAAGCCTAGGTCTTCTAACGCTTTCAGTGCAGTGGTTTTTCCCGCACCCGACATACCACTGACAAGAACCACTTGACGCAATTTGTCTTGCGAATTTTTATTTGTCGATTTTTTTGTTGTTGGGTTCATTGTTTGGTACCGTGACTGTGTCCGTGGGCGTCTTCTATAAATATTTTTTCTTTAATTGCGCGCAATGCTATGCGTACTTTTGCCGCTGCCGACGGTTCAAACGGGTCTAGTTCGATTACCGGGATATTAATTCCCATAATTTTTTCAGTGTGGTGTTCGGGCAGGCGTTCAATCAGTTCATGGCGAACCAGATTTACAATTATTACAAGCGGTGCGGTGCCGATGGTGCCCATTTGCACAACCCCAACGCCGCGAATTTCCATCATCCCGGAAATTGGTTCGGGCGGGGAAACAATAATTGTTCCATCGATTAATTCTAACTTGGTGTAATCATCCGCCACTAACGCCCCGCCGCCATCAATCAGGCGCAGGCCAAGGTCGGATTTACCGCTACCGGCGGGCCCGCGAATAAGCACACCCTCGCCGTTTATGGCAATGGTGGTGGCGTGAACGGTGTCTCTAAAGCTACCCATGGCTTAACCTTAGCAAAAATAAATATCCGGGGCGAGGGCGCCTTTATTTATGCAGCTCTAAGGCATACCGTAAATCTGGCCCCGGTTATTTTGCCATCATCCGATATTATGTTTTCTGCCCCAATCTGCCCGCCGTGGGCGTCAATAATTTGCTTTGAAATGGCAAGACCTAAGCCCGAATGGGTGCCAAATTTTTCCGCTACTGGGCGTTCGCTGTAAAAACGTTCAAAAATTGCCGCCTCTTTGCCGGCTGGAATTCCTGGCCCGTGGTCGGTAAAGCTAATCACAATATCGTCGCCTTCGCGTTTGGCATTAATATCTATGGTGCTTGCAGGGGGGCTAAAGGAAGCTGCATTAACCAGCAGGTTTCTAAACACCTGCACTAGGCGGCCTTCCATTGCTTCGGTTATTAGGTTTTGCTCTGTAGTAATTGTTACCATGGGCGCGGACTCGTGTTTGGTGGCATCGTGTATGTTGGTTATGGTTTGCAACATTGATCCGATATCAACTTTTTCGGTTTCACCCCGGCTTAGTTCGGCATCCAACCTAGAAGCATCAGAAATATCACTTATTAAACGGTCAAGCCGTTCAACATCATCTTGGATTATGCCCATCAACTTTTTTTGTTGCCCCACATCGTCAAGCCGCGCAGCTGTTTCAACTGCACTTTTAAGTGATGTAAGTGGATTTTTTATTTCGTGTGCAACGTCGGCAGCAAAACGTTCTATCGCATCCATCCTTGCCCACAAGGCTTCGGTCATTTCGTCCAGTGCGCTTGCCAGTTCACCAATTTCATCGGAGCGTTCACTAAAATCGGGAATTGTGTGTTGGCGATGATGTCCGCGGCGAATGCGTTCGGCCGCAAGCGCCAGTGTGCGAACGGGTCTAGCGATTGTTCCGGCCAGATAAAGTGAAAGCGCTACTGTAATAATTAAAACTATCCCAAATACCCGCAAAATATCCAGGCGAACCTCATAAAGGGCTGCGTCTATTTCGTCTGATCCTTTAGAAAGAAAAATAACGCCCAAGGTTTGCTTGTAGCGCGTTACCGGCATGGCAACGGTTAGCACCAACGAACTATCGGGCATAGACCTTCTCGCGACCCAAACATCACCGTTCATTGCGGCCATTACTTCTGGGTAGTCCCTTGCATTTTGTTCTACGTTTTCGCGGTACGGGGTGTAGCTTTCACCGCCCGGTAGCCAATTATAAATTCGGTCAATTGTTTGAAATGCCCTTTCCAGCAGGCTTTCTTGTTGTTCATCGGAAACTGGCGGGGGCAGGTCTTGGCGCTGTATTTGCCCGCCCGGTTCAAGCAGGTTTCTAGAATCAGCCGCTAACCTGCCGTCGGGTAAAAAAAGTCTCGCCCGCGTTTCGGCGGTAAAGGCCAGCCGGCGGACAATCTGTGAGGAAAGCTCCGGCATTAGCATTTGTCCCATGGGTGATACCGCGCTTTCACCTAGGGCGACCGCAAAAATTTCTGCGTGTGTGCGCATACCGGAAAGTTCGGTGGAAATAAGATTGCGACGATATTCATCAAGATAAAAAAGCCCAGCCACAAGTATCGCCGGGGCCAACAAATTAACGATAAGTATCCTAAGGGTGATGCGTGAAAATCGCCCGCTTAACCCGTGGTCGTGAATATGTGCTGCAATGGTGTGCGCATGGACGTTATGGCTGGTATCTGTTTTTTCTTTTTCCATGATGCCCAGTTTAGATCAGTCAGCCTTGTAGCGATAGCCAACACCGTAAAGTGTTTCTATTTCATCAAAATCCGGGACCGCCGCGCGAAACTTGCGGCGCAGGCGCTTTATATGGCTATCAATGGTGCGGTCATCAACATAGATATTTTCTCCATAAGCGGCATCGATTAATTGATCGCGACTTTTCACATGCCCGGGGTTTACTGCTAGCGCGTGTAACAATAAAAATTCGGTAACAGTTAAATTAACCTGCGTACCTTTCCAGGTGCATAAATGACGGCTGGTATCCATCATCAGGTCACCGCGGTCCAATGTTTCCGAACCACTAGATGCTGGGTCAAACCTGCGTAGTACCGCACGGATACGTTCTATTAAAAGGCGCTGGGAAAATGGTTTTTTTATGTAATCATCGGCCCCCATACGCAGGCCCATGGCCTCGTCGACCTCGTCGTCTTTTGATGTAAGAAATATTACCGGAAGGTCTGAGCGTTTTTTTAGTTCTGCCAGTAATTCCATTCCATCCATTCTTGGCATTTTAATATCAAGCACGGCAAGATTTGGTGGATTGCGCGATATTTCGCGAAGGGCTTCTTCACCATCGGTATAGGTGCGAACATCGAATCCCTCAGCCTCAAGGGCCATCGAAACCGAAGCTAATATATTGCGATCATCATCAACCAGTGCAATAGAGCTGCTCATAAATACTTACCCTTTGTCGTTATGTGGCACGTTGAACCTTGGTTTGTGGCGCGCACCCTTTTGAATAATATAATCTTATTTGGTATTTGTATTATGGCAAAATTATAGCCGTGTACTCAGCTAGGGCCATTATGGGGCTTGTCCTAATTTTTGGCTGTATCTCAGCTAAAAAACATGGCATAGATTTATACACAGAAGCAGAAAAATGGGAGTCACAACAAAATGACCGTAAATTCCGGCAAAATTGGCAATAACACCAAGGCTAACATTAGTCCCTCTAGCCCCGCTTCTGGCATTTTAGGGCACGATATTTCGCGTACCAACCGGGTAATTACCGCCACGTTTGCCCTTGCCCTTGGGCTTTGTCTGCTTTCGGTTGTGGGTTATGCCCAAGCAACCCATGATGTGGCCCATGATGCCCGCCATACATTTTCATTTCCCTGCCACTAAGTTTGTAAAACCACATACATAAATAAAGCCAATGCACCAATGACAAAACGTTTATTCCCGGCAATCTTGATTTCGGGCGTGGCGGGGGGAATTGTTGTATCAATAATGCACGCGGCATTGCTTGCCCCGTTGATGGATTTTGCCGAATTTCTTGAAATGGGCGCACGCGTCGAAGATTACGTCGCCCCGCAGGGTATTTTTACCATCGCGATTTCCAACCTAGAAATTTTGTTAAATACTTTTGCCTTTGATACTCTTACCGGTCTTGCCTTTGCATTGATTATTGGGGCGGGCATGGTATTTCAAGGTAGGCCGGTAAACCTTAAAATTGGTCTTATTTGGGGTTTTTTTGGCTGGTTTGCGTTTTCCCTTGCCCCGGCATTTGGTCAACCGCCAATGCCGCCTGGGGCCGCTTACGTTGACCTTGAGGCCCGCCAGATATGGTGGTGGTTGTGCGTGGCGTCCACGTCTGCGGGGATTGTTTTATTAGTGTTCATTGGCGATTGGGGGGGCGAATGCACCATCCAAGCTGGCATCCGTAATGGTTGGTGGCCCAAGGTTGTGGGTGCGCTACTGGTGCTATTGCCACACATCATAGGCGCACCCGAAAGCACCCAGACCGCCAGCAATATTCCAGCCCATTTGCTTAGGGATTTTGCCTTTTATTCTCTTATTAGCACGTTTTGTTTTTGGCAAACCATAGGTGGCGCTCTGGGTTTTATGCTGGGACGAGGCGGCCAAGATGAAATTTAATAATTTTTTTTAACCAACCAAACCCTTCGCGCCATTATAATAATTTATAGCCATTTGGTTTGGGGAAAAGCATGGGCGATGTATTTAAAATAATTCACGGTCTTTCGCGCTTGTTGGTAGATGCGGGCCGCGACCTTATACCCATAATAGCGGTTATTGCGTTTTTTCAAATTGTTGTTTTGCGCCAACCATTTCCTAATTTAGGCGAGATACTTATCGGCACCACATTGGTGATATTGGGCCTTGCATTTTTTGTCCGCGGGCTTGAAATGGGTTTGTTTCCGTTGGGCGAATCCATGGCGCAAGATTTTGCCCGCAAAGGCAGTGTCGCGTGGTTACTGGCTTTTGCCTTTGCCCTTGGTTTTGGAACTACCGTTGCCGAGCCAGCCCTTATTGCTGTTGCCGCTGAGGCCGCTAAAACCGTGGCTGAGGCCGGTGGTATTGACCACGATAACGAAGCAATGGACAGCTATGCGTTCGGTCTACGCATGACCGTTGCTTTTTCGGTTGGTCTTGCAATTGTTATCGGCGTAATTCGCATTATCAAAGGCTGGCCAATCCAATGGGTAATTATTATTGGTTATGGTTTGGTGGTGGTTTTGACCATGGCGGCACCGCCTGAAATTGTTGGTATTGCGTATGATTCCGGTGGGGTTACCACATCCACTATTACCGTTCCTTTGGTAACTGCTTTGGGCGTTGGTTTGGCAACCGCCATTCGTGGGCGTAACCCGCTTACCGACGGTTTTGGTTTAATAGCCTTTGCCAGCCTGACACCGATGATGTTCGTTATGGTTTATGGGATGGTTTATTAGATGGAACTTTTCAACCATATTATC
>JAOUJU010000289.1 GCA_029883045.1 Rhodospirillaceae bacterium | reverse complement strand
ATATGGGCAAGACCACCAATGCGGCCATACTCTTTGCCTAACATTGAAAAATCTACGCTGGAAAATGCGTATGCTTCGGGTGTACCGGCCTTAAGTCCAAAGTTTTTAAGGAATGCTTCACCGGTAAGGTGTGGGGGTAGGCCGTGTACTTCACCAACACCTAGGTTAACTGATGGTTCACGAAAATAAAGCGGCATCAATTGGGCGTGTATATCGGTAAAGTTGAGAAGCGTAACTTGGCCGACAGAATCAAATTCAAGCAGTTTTTCTTGGGTAATGGTTTGTCCGGCAGCGGCGCGCGCAATACCTGCGCCCGAACCAATAAGTGCCGCAGTTGCGGCTGTTACCTGAAGGAAATCTCTGCGTGTCAGCATGGCTTTTTTATCCGTATCTGTGTTTTGTTATGTGGAGATTTAAAATTAAAAAAACAAATAATTTCATTTACTAATGTAGGTTTTTACTCACAAAAGGGGCGGCATCCCGTTTCCAGAAGCCGCCCCATATTGCGTCAGCGCATTATTTGCGCACTGATGGTGCCTCAACCGGAAGACCGCGCCCGCGCCATGCGAGATAGGTTTCCAAGTTTAGGTATTCATCTGAACCGCGACCAAAAGCTTCTGCACGGATGTTTTTATTGCAGCCGGCAAATCGACGATGCAGTGTACCTGGTTTCTGCCATTTGAAACGATATGTCGGGAAACCGTTGCTTTGACCCTGTGAAAGGGTTTCGGCACGAATTAGGTCACCCGCATGGTCTTCGTGGCAGTTGCTGCATGCCATGTCGAGCTGACCGCGGCGTTGGTAATAGAATTCTTTACCAGCAGTCCACGCTGCATGCAGTTCGTTGGCGGGGTCGGCAGCTTTTGAAACCACTGGCATCCCACGTGATTGCATACGAACAAGCGCCGTCATGCCAATCATTTCATCGCCTTCATATTTGAACCCTTTTTCAACTTGGCGCTCTTCGCGGCATTTGTTGATTTGTAGTTCAACGTTAATAGGCTTCCCGGTTTCCGCATTAAAGCGTGGATAGTTAGCGCCCACACCTTTCATTGGAATGCCAGAACGACCACCAGTTGCATCATCAGGTGCACCGTGGCAATCAGCACAGGAAATTTTTCCCGCATTGTCACGGCTATTGTAGATACCCGCTGCCAAATCGACATATGGCATAACCGGATTTTCAAAATCATCGTCATTCATGGCTTGGGTTTCCGCAGTAGCGGTTTTATAGCCTGACCATGCATCGGGGTTATCGGAAATTCCGTTTTCACCGGTGCTGCTCATTGAGCTACCGCCACCGGCAACACAAGCCGCCAGAAGTAACCCGGCACCCGACAGCGCAATTGCTGCTGTGATAAGTTTTTTCATAAAATATCCCTCCCTTGGGGCCAGATTTAAGACACGGCCATGTCGGCTGAAGCCGTCACGGTTTTTCCGTTGTCATCTGTCCAGGTGAAGTTAAATGTACCGCTTGCCTCTGCCTTGTGGAAAAAGGCGATATAAGGGTTAGCGGACACGGCGGTGTGCATATCGGCACTGAAAACTTCAGAACCGTTAAATGTAGCCTGAAATTTGTTTAGGATAAGACGAGGAATTTTTTCGCCCTTGCTATCCTTGCGCAGACCGGTTTCCATATTGTGCGTAACTAGGGTTTTGATATTTATCAATTCACCCTTGGATGCCTTTTTCGGCACTTTTACGCGAGGTGGTTTTGTAGCCATATTAAATCACTCCTTCATAAAAAATTCGGGCTGTGGGCAGGAATCAACCGCCGCAACCGCCGATGGTAACTTTCACGCTTTTCAAATTGGTGTGAACCGAACCGTCGCTCATGACGGCGGCTGCAACAACGTTTTGGGTTTTGCCCAAACGCATACGGGTTGCAACTTCGGCTTTCCCATTTGAAGGCGTAAGGTTAAAGGAAATGACTTCTGGGCTAGGGTTGCCTTCAGCCACAATGTGAATATGCTTTACATGATCACCAGCAGTCATCGGGCTATCGACCGAAACTGTTAGTGGAACAGTTGCACCGTTTTCAGCAATTTCCGGAAGGTTAATCGTAACCTTCGGTGAATTTGCCATGCCACTGGCCCCGCCAGTAATTTTACCAAGATAAGCAGCAGCACCTTCCGGGGTGGCGTTTGCAGTTGATGCAATGCCAGCACCGGTTAAGGCCAACGCGCCCATACCGGCAGCTTTCAAAAGTGCGCGGCGGTCCATTTCGGCCATGTTGAGAATGTTTTTGTTCATATCAACCTCTATTGGTTTTTTAATGGGTTATAGTTGACTTATTTCAAGGTCAGCAGATAGGCGACCACATCTTCGACTTCTTGTGCCGAAAGAATTGTTTTGCCTTCAAACTTTTTTAGAACCATATGTTGCCCAGTTTTATAGAAACTTGGCATCATGGTATCTGGGTTTATGACCTTGGCATCAACCATGCGCATACGAAGCTCGGCTTCGCTCAAGCGATCACCAATACCATCAAGCGCTGGCCCAGTTTCACCGTGAAATTGCTGCTCAGGAATCGGCATTACATGACAAGCAAGGCAGTTACCTTTTTTGCGGTCGATTGCGGTTTTACGTCCGGCATCGGCATCGCCCGGTGTGCCAGTAAGAGACTGCGGAATGGTACCATCGACTATTTCGAAGGTGGCCATCATTTCCTCAGCCTGTGCGCTAAAGCTGATAGCCCCAGCAACAGCAACGCCAAAAGCGGTTGCCAAAAGTTTTGAGTGTTTCATTGTCCCTCCCATAAGCCGTGACGGTTAATTCCGCCACTTGAAGCTCCGGAAATTAAACCAACTGCTAA
>JAOUJU010000288.1 GCA_029883045.1 Rhodospirillaceae bacterium | reverse complement strand
TGCCTCCATCGCGTCGCCACTCCAACCTATTTCATCTGCGCTAACAACATCGCCAGATAAAATGTTGCTGAGGTTTTTTACCAAAGCATTGTTATGGCAGCCGCCACCTGTAAGCACCCAGCTATTGGGTGATTGGGGAAATTGATTTTCGGCTTTTTTTACCGCCGCTGCAATAAACCCAACCAATGTTGCTGCGCCGTCTTCGGGGGAAAGACCCTTTAGGGCAGTTGTATTAAAATCAAGCCGGTCAAGGGATTTTGGAAATTCTTTGGAAAAATATGGATGGCTTAGCATTGAATTGATTATTTCAGTGTTTGCTTTTCCGCTTGCGGCCAAAGAACCACCTTCGTCAAATTTTTTTCCGGTATTATCAAAGGTCCAATCATCAAGCAGTGCATTGCAAGGGCCCGTATCGAATGCCAATAATTCGCTTTCTGTTCCAACCCCTTCTGGGCCTACCCATGTCACGTTTGCTATGCCGCCAAGATTAAGAACCGCAACGGGTGGGGTCATGTTGTTCATGCCGTTAACAAGCGCTTGATGATATATTGGTACCAATGGCGCACCCTCACCGCCCGCTAAAACATCTTGTGAGCGAAAATCGGCAACCACTGAAATTTGCGTAATATCTGCCAGCATTTGAGCGTTGCCTAGCTGATGCGTAACCCCTGCCTTAGGGTCGTGAAAAATAGTGTGCCCATGAAAACCAATTATATTTACATCGCTTGTGTTTATTTCATACATATCCATGAAGCTGCCAACCGCCAAGGCATGCAATGCTGTTAGTTTTTCCTCTATAGATTTGGTATCAGGGTTTTTTTGTGCCTCTGGCCCTAGAATCGATCTTAGATCATCTCTGAAATCATCATCATAGGGGAAAGTAGCGCCTGGGCCGAACTGGATTGCCCTTTGCCCGTCTGTGCGAATTGCCGCCACATCAATACCATCCAATGATGTGCCACTCATCAAGCCAATGCTAAGTGAAATATCACCAAAACTGGTGTCTTTACCTGATTTGGATGCATCTTTAACATTCGTTTTGCTGCTATCTTTGGTCATGGTCTTGTTTCATTTGGTTAAGGCGGGGTACGCTAGGGCCTAGGGTTTCGGGCAGGGTTTGTCAATTAAACCACCATTGTGCTAAGTAGCCGCCAATCTGGCAAGTAGGGCTTTCGTTATAAATTAACCCTTGTTTGATAAAAACGGCGCTACAGGAAAAAACAGCGATATTAATTAAATGAACAAATACAAGTCTGATTTCATCAAAACCGTTACCGAGCGCGGGTACCTGCATCAATGCACTGATATTGATGCGCTGGATGACCGCGCCAAAAGCGGTATTGTAAGCGCTTATATCGGGTTTGACTGTACCGCACCCAGCCTACATGTTGGGTCTTTACTGCCTATTATGATGCTGCGAATCTTGCAACAAAGCGGTCATAAACCAATTGTTCTTATGGGTGGCGGCACAACCATGGTCGGCGACCCGTCGGGCAAAGATGAAAGCCGCCAATTGCTAGATGAAAAAGCAATTAATTCCAACATGGAATCAATTAAAGAAATTTTTTCTCGCTTTCTTAAATTCGGCGATGGACCAACCGATGCAGTGATGATCAATAACGCCGATTGGTTGACAGAGCTTAATTATATTGAGTTCCTACGTGATTACGGCAAACACTTTTCGGTTAACCGGATGCTGTCATTCGATAGTGTTAAATTGCGTCTTGAACGTGAACAAACACTTTCGTTTCTTGAATTCAATTATATGATATTACAAGCATACGATTTTCTTGAACTGAACCGCCGAACAAACTGCGTTTTGCAAATGGGCGGGTCAGACCAATGGGGAAATATCGTAAATGGGGTCGAGCTAACCCGCAGGGTTGACGCCAAGGAAGCGTTTGGCCTGACAACCCCGCTACTGACAACATCATCCGGTGCCAAAATGGGAAAAACTGCCGCGGGTGCGGTATGGCTGAACGCAGATATGCTTAGCCCTTATGATTACTGGCAATACTGGCGCAACACCGAAGATGGTGATGTTGTACGTTTCCTTAAATTATTTACCGATCTTTCGTTGGAAGAAATTTCTGAACTAGAAAAACTTTCTGGCGCCGAAATAAACGAGGCTAAGAAAAAACTGGCATTTGAAGCAACCCGCATGGCGCACGGAATTGACGCCGCAAATGGCGCCGCTGAAACCGCCAAACAAACATTTGAAGAAGGAAAGCTGGGGGATGATCTGCCATCATTTGATATTCCCCGCAGTGATCTTGAATCCGGCATTCAGGCGTTTGATGCACTTTGCCGCGCGGGGCTTTGTTCCAGCAACGGCGAAGCAAGACGCCTTATAAAAGGTGGTGGTGGTAGGGTAAATGACAAACAAATAAAAAGCGAAACTGAAACAATTACTGTTTCCGACCTAAACCCCGATGGCGTTATAAAACTTTCCTCTGGAAAAAAACGTCATGCGTTACTTCGCGCAGTTTAATGTATTTTTGAGAATCAATTTTTCTTAGGCTCTTCTGTTGCGGGTTGGTTTAGTTCATTTTCCTTGGCACTACCGCTAAATATTCCGCGCAAAGCCCCGGGCGCTAATGCCGACAATGGATTGAAGTTAATTTCCAAATTATCGCCTTTGTTTTTCATGGAATAAGTAGCAGCAAAAACACCGCTGCCCTTTTCCGGGCCGGAAAGTATTTGCCCAATTATGGGAATATTGCCCAATAATGAATTTATGGCATAAGCAGGAACAACCGTTCCTTCAATATCTAATATCTTTCCTTCAAAATCAGCCTTACCGCTTGCGGTCAAACC
>JAOUJU010000287.1 GCA_029883045.1 Rhodospirillaceae bacterium | reverse complement strand
CATTTCCATGGTATCGAGAACACCCTTTGAATGGGCGATAATTATCAGCTTGGTATTATCCGAAAGATTAAGGTTTTCTATTGTTTCTTTTACAATTTCAGAATTATAAACAGTTCCGCATCTTCCTGCTACCAGTGCGGTTGTGGTTTTTGCCCCTAAATTTTGTAAATGTGCCAAGCCATCGCCAAAGACCGGTGCCATCCAACGCATGCAAGCAGATAAATACCCACCAACTGCAACAACACAAACATTTTCAGAAAGCGGATCAAGATTTACATTTTTGCCACTTGCGGGGCCTTCATTCCCGGTATCACGCAACACGTTTTTAACTTCGCGAAAATCTGGAAGATCTTTCCCCTTAAGGTCGTTTACCGCCTTGTATATTTCCCGAAAACGGGCCCTGCCATCTTTGGCCCCGATTTCTTCCGGTGAAAGCATATCTTCTTTGTTTGCCAGCCCGTCCGCAGGTGTCATAAACCGTCCCCTTTACCCAATATTTAAGCTATCATTATATAGCTTTAAGTTGGAAAATGCATTCCATGGATATTGATGCCTATTTTGACCCAATTTGCCCGTGGTGCTATATCGGTAAGCGCCGCTTGAGCCAATCGCTTGCTTTGCGCCCAAACATAAAGGCAACCGTTAACTGGCGACCATTTTTATTAAACCCCGACATGCCGGAACATGGAATGCGACGCGATCATTATCTTTTGGGGAAATTCGGATCCGAAGGACGAGTTCGCCGCCTGCTTGGTGCTTTGGAAGAATTTGGCCAATCAGAAGAAATTGATTTTCAGTTTTCCAATATAGAACACACCCCATCTACGGTTGATGCACATCGTTTAGTTAGGTTTGCCAATACCGCAAATGGTGAAACAGATTATACCGACAAAATTGTTGAATTACTATTTCACGCTTTTTTCAATCAAGGCCTTGATATCGGTGATTATGATGTTTTGCTTGATATTGGAATAAACGCAGGTTTTAAAAAAAATGATGTCGCAAAAGCCCTTGATGGCGAAATAGAAAGCGATTGGGTGATGGAAGAAAATGCCAAAGCCCACAGATTGGGAATAAACGGTGTGCCTTGCTATATAATAGACAAACGTTTCGCAATTCAAGGTGCGCAACCACCAATGGTAATGGCAAAAATTCTTGATAGCGCAAACATAAATTTAAGTCAGACCGGATAATTTTATTTTTAATTATCTTGATGTGCGGGCGTGGCTGCAATGGCCGCCAAATCACCCACAAGGCGCGATACACCCTTTAATCTTTCATCTGGGCCATCCCATGCGCGCTTCAACACCAATGTATGGTCAGGTTTAAGCTTTACAGTTCCAACCTGATCAGAAATAAACCCGACCAAACCTTCGGGGTTGGGAAACGAATTATTTCTGAACGAAATAACTGCACCCTTTGGCCCAGCATCAATTTTTTCAATATTAGCCTTAAGGCAATTTCTTTTAACCGAAACCACCTTCAACAGGTTCTCAACCTCGGCTGGTAGTGTGCCAAAACGATCAATCATTTCAGCGGCAAAAATTTCACTTTCTTTATCATCTGCTACCCCTGCTATACGACGATACAAATCCATACGTAAATGCAGATCAGATACATAATTTTCCGGTATCATGACCGATATCCCAATTCCGACCTGTGGTGAATAGCTTTCTTCACCCAGCGGGCCACCACCACGGGCTTCAGCCACGGCTTCTTCTAACATTTGTTGGTAAAGCTCAATACCAACTTCGCGAATATGGCCAGATTGTTCTTCGCCCAACAGATTGCCAGCGCCACGAATATCTAAATCATGGCTGGCAAGTTGAAAACCAGCCCCAAGACTATCTAGCGATTGCATTACGGTCAGTCTTTTTTCCGCTGCCGGGGTAAGGGTTTTTCCATCGGGCAACGTAAGGTAGGCGTAGGCACGGGTTTTTGAACGCCCCACCCTTCCGCGCAGTTGGTAAAGCTGGGCAAGGCCAAACATATCGGCGCGGTGGATAATAATGGTATTGACCTGTGGTAAATCAAGACCCGATTCAATAATATTGGTAGCTAACAACACATCGAACTTGCCGTCATAAAATGATCCGATTACATCTTCTAAATCGCCCGGTGTCATTTGCCCATTAACCATTGCTACCTGCACCTCAGGCACCAATTCTTTCAAGGTTTTAAGTAGGTATCCTTGGTCGGATATACGTGGGCAAACATAAAATGTTTGCCCGCCACGAAAACGCTCGCGCATTATGGCTTCGCGAACAACCACGGGATCGAACGGGGTTATAAATGTTCGCACCGCAAGACGATCAACCGGCGGGGTTGCAATCAAACTCATTTGTCTGACGCCACTAAGTGCCAATTGCAAAGTTCTGGGTATTGGTGTTGCCGACAAGGTTAAAACGTGGACATTTTCCTTAATCGATTTTAACCGTTCCTTGTGCTTTACGCCAAAATGCTGCTCTTCATCAATTATCAAAAGCCCAAGGTTAGGTATTTCAATATCGTTTGCTAATAATGCATGGGTGCCAACCACAATATCAACCGTTCCTTCTTTTAGGCCCGCTTTTGTTTCCTTAGCTTGTTTGGCCGTTACCATCCTAGAAAGTTGGGCAACACGAATGGGAAATCCTTTGAAGCGTTCGGCAAATTGGTTAAAATGCTGTCTGGCTAATAATGTTGTCGGCACTACCAGTGCGACTTGGCGTCCGCTCATTGCGGCAACAAAGGCGGCGCGTAATGCGACCTCGGTTTTGCCAAACCCAACATCGCCACACACCAACCTGTCGGTTGGTCGCCCAGAGGCAAGGTCGGCTAC
>JAOUJU010000034.1 GCA_029883045.1 Rhodospirillaceae bacterium | reverse complement strand
GTGCAATCGAGGAAGGGCTGCCCCTTGTCAGGGTGGCCAACACCGGAATTTCGGGTGTGGTTGATGGTTATGGTCGGGTAAGGGCAAAATCCCAACTGGGTGTCAGGGCAATAATTGATTCCGATCTACCAAAAGCAATTGTGCAACCGCTTTATTCAAGTGTTGGCAATGGCATACCCCTTGGGATGGCTATTTTTTTTGCAATTGTCGGGTTTGTTGTCGCAAAATGCAAAAGACAAAATCTTGTGTGAATACCAACCGCTATAGATAAATCTATTATAATTGAAAAATAGGTGGAAAAACGTCTTCGCCAATAATAAATATATAGCACGCTCAATTGAAATTTATGCGCGCGGTTTCTTGACCCGTCATGAACCTAAGAGTATAGAGGTGACAACATAAAAAATTGTCTATTTAAAATTTTTATAAATGTTTTTATTAAAATTTGATGGAACAAAAAAACAGGACCTCCCACAATGAATGCAACTAAAAAAACAACATCTTCCGCAGCATCCGCACAATTAGGCGCGCCTCGTCCGGTTGATCAACACGTTGGTCATCGTCTTCGGCAGCGCCGTACACTGTTGGGCCTTAGCCAAGAAAAACTTGGCGAAGCGGTTGGTCTTACTTTTCAGCAGATACAAAAATACGAACGCGGTGCAAACAGAATCGGTGCATCGCGCCTGTTTCAGCTTTCACAAATTTTGGACGTTTCTGTTGGGTATTTCTTCGAAGAAATGTCAGGCGAAGTAGAAAAAACCCGGGGCGAACGCACCGGGGCCAAACAAAGCCCGGTACTGGAAATTGTAAGTTCCGATGACCCCTTGGCACGGCGCGAAACCCTTGAATTAGTTCGCGCTTATTATAAAATTACCGACCCTAAGGTAAGAAAACGGGTGTTTGAACTGACAAAATCCATAGCTGGAACCATCGCCGACGTTTGAATTTTCGCTAAAAACAATTGACCGCAGGCACAAAGATTGCCACAAAACCATTATTGTTTTTAAATAAACAATAATGAGACGTGGATGGATTTGGACCGCTTGCCCCCACGAAAAAAATGGCTAAGTGGGTGTGGCTTTTATATATAGCTATATATATGGCCGCCCCTGGTCCGGAACTTTAACCAGAACCAGGAGCAATAGTCATGGCACTAAAAGATTATTTATTTACCAGTGAATCGGTTTCCGAAGGACACCCCGACAAAGTTTGTGATCGTATTTCCGATGCGGTTGTTGACGCATTTTTGGGCGCAGATCCGGGCGCACGTGTAGCCTGCGAAACACTGGTGACCACCAACCGTATAGTTCTAGCTGGCGAAGTCCGCGGACCAGAACCGTTGGTTAATTCCAAAGGCGAAGTTGATAAAGCCCTAATGGAAGAAATCGCACGTAAATGCGTAAAAGATATTGGTTATGAACAATCGGGCTTTCATTGGAAAAACTCTGAAGTGCAGGTTTACCTGCACGGTCAATCCGCCGACATTGCCCAAGGCGTTGATGCGACTGGCAACAAAGACGAAGGTGCCGGCGATCAAGGCATCATGTTTGGTTATGCTTGTCGGGAAACCGATGTGTTGATGCCCGCACCAATTCATTATTCACACGCAATTTTGCGTGCGCTTGCCGAAGCGCGCCATTCCGGTGCTGAACCTGGGTTGGAGCCTGATTCCAAAAGCCAAGTCACATTAAAATATGTAAATGGCAAACCAGTGGGTGCTACTTCGGTGGTGGTATCAACCCAGCACACCGAAGGCCTAAGCCAAGATGACGTCCGCACAATTGTTCGTCCCTATGTTGAAAAAGTTTTACCCGATGGTTGGATGTGTCCAGACGACGAATTTTACGTTAACCCAACTGGTAACTTTGTAATCGGTGGGCCAGATGGCGATTGCGGTTTGACTGGACGTAAAATTATTGTCGACACCTATGGCGGTGCTGCACCCCACGGTGGTGGCGCGTTTTCTGGCAAAGACCCCACCAAGGTTGATCGTTCTGCCGCTTATGCTGCGCGCTATTTGGCGAAAAACGTTGTTGCGTCTGGTGCGGCTGATGAATGCACAATTCAGTTGGCCTATGCCATTGGTGTTTCAAAACCGCTTTCGGTTTATGTCGATACCCACGGTACTGGCAAAGTTGATGAAGACGTACTTTCCAAGGTGTTGCAACAAGAAATGGATTTAACCCCGCGCGGTATTCGTGAACATCTTAAACTTGCCCGCCCAATTTATCAGCGTTCAGCGGCCTACGGTCATTTTGGCCGCACGCCCGATAATGATGGTGGTTTTTCATGGGAAAAAACGGATCTGGTGGATGCCCTCAAGCGCGCACTCTGATCTAGACAAACAAATAAGCGAACACGTTCGTTCATTCGGCCGGCGGCGAGGAAAAAAACTTCGCGCCGGCCGTGAACGTTTGGTTGATGAATTATTACCTAAAATTAAATTTGATAATGCGCGTCCGCTTGCACAGCAGTTTTCCGAAAAAATAAATGACATCTGGATGGAAATTGGTTTTGGCGGGGGTGAACATCTTGCCGCTCAAGCGCTTGCCCATCCGGATATCGGATTTATCGGGGCCGAACCTTTCATAAATGGCGTGGCTAAATTAGTAACAGCCATAAATGATGAAAATATTTCAAACGTTCGCATCTGGCCCGATGATGTTAGGGAAATTTTTCCAAACATACCTAATGGCGTTTTGGGCAAAATTTTTATTTTGTTTCCCGACCCGTGGCCAAAAAAACGCCATGCCAAACGCCGCTTGTTGACCCACGAAACCTTAGATGAAATTTACCGCATTATGAAACCCGGGGCCCAAATGGTGGTGGCGTCTGATCATAGCGATTATGTCCGCTTTGCCCTTTTTCAGATTTCCACTCATCCGGGTTTTGAATGGCAGGGCGAAAGTGCCGCCGATTGGCGCACCCCACCTGCGGGCTGGACCCAGACCAGATATGAAGAAAAAGCCTTAGCTAAGGGTATAAAAGCAAGCTATCTGGTGTTTAAACGCACCGCTTAAACGTGTTGGCGGGCAACCTAATTGTTAGATAACTACTTGAAATAAATCACTATTTGCCCCGAAATAGCCCCAATAGCCTTAAAATACCTTGCGCTTTTAAATCCCAAGGTGTAAAAAACCGCCATTCCTAACAGCTTAAGTCTCGCTGGTTCACTTTGAACCGCTAGTCGAGGTGGGCCCCCGCGGCCCGCCTTTGATGCTTTTCGGCATCAATTTCGATACCAAGGCTTAAAATAAAGGGAAACAACGGCGCTATAGGCACTAAAGGCTACAAAGAGAATCTAAGTATGAATGCAGGCGAACGCATCGCAACAATAATAAATCCGACCATCGAAGGCATGGGCTTTGAGTTGGTGCGGGTTCAAGTTACGGGTGAAAGCCGCCCGCGTTTGCAAATAATGGCCGAGCCAAATGATGGGCGAAATATGGATGTGGAAGACTGCGCAAGTTTAAGCCGCGCCATTTCTGCCGTACTTGATGTTGAAGACCCAATTTCTAGTGCTTTTACCCTAGAGGTATCTTCGCCGGGAATTGATCGGCCACTAACTAGGGCCAAAGATTTTGATCGTTGGAAAGGTTATGACGCAAGGATTGAAATGGACCGAGCAGTTAACGGGCGCAAACGCTTTACCGGAAAACTGCTGGGCCTAGCGCCTGAAAAACAGGGCGAAGGCGAATTGATAAAAATTGAAGTTGACGGTGAAGTATGTGAACTGCCGTTTGAAGATTTAGACCGTGCAAAACTTTTGCTGAGCGATGATTTAATAAAAGCAGCAACGCAAGAGTAAATTTTTTATATCTTTTAATTTATGGGCTCTTAAGGAAACAGTGTTATGAGCGAACAATCAGTCCCAACAACCGGCGTACATGTACGCCCCGAACTTCTTACAGTTGCCGATACGGTAGCGCGTGACAAGGGCATCAACCGTGACGAAGTGCTCGAAGCAATGGAGCAGGCGATCCAACGTGCCGGTCGCTCCAAATACGGGCAAGAACACGATATCCGTGCGCACATCGACCGCAGCTCAGGCGAAATTTCGCTGGCGCGTTATGTCGAGGTAGTTGAAGAAGTTGAAAACGAACACACCCAGATAAAATTAAAAGATGCCAGTAAAAAGCATCCAGAATTAGCTCTGGGTGAATTTATTATTGACCCCTTACCACCAATTGATTTTGGCCGTATCGCAGCACAAACCGCCAAGCAAGTTATTGTGCAAAAAGTGCGCGAAGCCGAACGTAAACGCCAGTTTGCAGAATTCAAAGATCGCATTGGCGAAGTCGTCAACGGTATCGTCAAACGTATCGAATTTGGCAATATAATTGTTGACCTTGGTCGGGCCGAAGCATTGATGCGGCGCGATGAAATAATTCCGCGCGAACATTTTAATAATGGCGACAGGGTGCGGGCATACATTACCGATGTTCGTGAAGAACAGCGCGGTCCGCAGATTTTTCTTTCGCGTACCCATCCAAACTTCATGGCTAAATTGTTTGCCCAAGAAGTGCCGGAAATTTATGACGGCATAATTGAAATTAAATCGGTTGCTCGCGATCCTGGCTCGCGCGCTAAAATTGCGGTTATCAGCAATGATAGTTCAATTGATCCGGTTGGCCCTTGTATTGGTATGCGTGGTTCACGCGTGCAAGCGGTGGTTGGTGAATTGCAGGGCGAAAAAATCGATATCATTCCATGGTCGCAAGACCCCGCAATGTTTATTGTTAACGCCCTTGCCCCGGCCGAGGTAAGCAAAGTTGTGCTCGATGAAGAAAACAACAAAATCGAAGTTGTGGTTCCTGATGATCAGTTGTCATTGGCCATTGGTCGGCGCGGACAAAACGTACGTTTGGCGTCGCAGCTTTCCGGTTGGGAAATTGATATCCTGACCGAAGCCGAAGAAACAGAGCGTCGTCAAGATGAATCACGCCTGCGTTCGGAAATGTTTATCGAAGCGCTGGACGTTGACGACATGATTGCACAGCTTTTGGTTACCGAAGGCTTTACCTCAATCGAAGAAGTTGCATTTGTTCCACTTGATGATTTGGCAATGATTGACGGTTTCGATGAAAGTGTTGCCGAAGAACTAAGCGCACGGGCTAAAGCATATCTTGAACGTCGCGACGAAGAGATGGCAAGCAAATGCAAAGAACTAGGCGTTGGCCAAGACCTAATAGACGCCGAAGGCATCACGGTCGAAATGGCGGTGAAGCTGGGTGAACAAGGGGTTAAAACCCTTGATGATTTGGCCGATCTAGCGGGTGATGAACTGCGTGAAATGTTGCCGCTGGTAAAAATGAACCAAGAAAAGGCTGACAGCATAATCATGGCAGCGCGTTCCCATTGGTTTGCTGACGAAGAAACTGGCGAAGAAACAAGCGAGGCAACCGAATAAGAAAAACTAAAGGCAAAACACAGGCAATAACCTCGGAGCGCGCGCCCATGGCCGGAAAACAAGACGATAAAGACGCCGAAAGGCGCTGTATCGTAACCGGACAGCACCATAGCCGGGAAGAAATGCTTCGGTTTGTGGTTTCGCCAACGGGTGAGCTAGTTTTTGATGTAAATGCTAAGCTGCCGGGTCGGGGTTTGTGGTTGTGGCCTGCTTCGGATATGTTGCACACTGCCCAGGCCATAAAAATATTTGCTAAGGCAGCAAAAAGGGCAGCCAAGGCAGAGGTCAAGATTAGCGATGATCTTGGGGCTGAGGTTGAAAGACAGTTACTAAAGCGCAGCCTTGCCAGCCTTAGTTTGGCTAAACGGGCAGGGCAGGTTACAAGCGGCTTTGAAAAAGTTCGTGCCCGCCTGAAAAAGGGCAATGTCGGTTTGTTGTTAGAGGCCTCGGATGGGGCAGATGATGGCAAAAATAAAATAGGGTTATTGGCCCAGGCGGTATCACCACAAACTCCGGTGGTATCAATATTCAGCCGGGACAATTTAGCCGCGGCGATTGGCCGGACTGAGGCGGTTCATATGGTTTTAGAGCCGGGTAAGTTGGCTAAAAATATGTTAGTAGATGCATCTAAGCTGGCCCGCTTTACAGGTCAAGAATTGAACAAGGGCCTAGATATTGTTTTGAACAAGGGCCTGAAGCAGGAAGAAACTGATAAGACATGAGCGAAAGCAAAGATAAAACTAAGGGTGATGCCAAGAAGCCGCTGCGTATGTCCAGCCCGGGCAAGCTTGAGTTGAAAAAAACCGTTGAGACCGGACAGGTCAAGCAGAGCTTCAGCCACGGACGCTCTAAAATGGTAACGGTTGAGGTACGTAAAAAACGTACCTATGCACCAGATTCTGGCGGCAACATGGCCGAGGTCAGCAGCAGTGCAAAAGCCACTGCCAAAAAATCTTTTACCCCAAATGTAAAAGAAGCGTTTGATGGTTCAGGCCTGACCAATCATGAAAAAGAAAGCCGTGTACGCGCTCTTGAAGATTCGCAAATCAAGGCCGAAGAAGAAGCCCGCTTAGCCGAAGAAGAAGCCTTGCGTTTAGCATCAATGCCCGAACCAGAGCCCGAGCCCGAACCAGAACCAGAACCAGAACCCAAAATTGACGAGACGGGCGTTATTGACGTTACCCCTGATCCTAATCTTTTGGCCGAAGCTTCAGACGAAGAAGGTGCCACCCGGGCCAAGCGCTCTTTGCCTAAACGCAAAGAAATAAAAGAAAAAGATGACCGCAAGGCAGCTCCTGCACGTCCTCGCGGTGAACAAAAACGCCGTTCTGGTAAATTGACAATTTCATCAGTGCTTTCTGGTCAGGACGGTGAAGAACGCCAACGTTCAATCGCCAGTGTTAAACGTGCGCGCGAAAAAGAAAAACAAAAACAACAACAGGCCCGCGCCGAAGGCAAAAAAATTATTCGTGAAGTAATTGTTCCGGAAACCATTTCCGTTCAGGAATTAGCAAACCGTATGACTGAACGCGGTGTTGATGTAATTCGTGCATTGATGAAGATGGGCGTTATGGCAACGGTTAATCAGATTATTGATGCCGATACCGCGGAACTTATTGTTTCAGAATTTGGTCACAATGTTCAACGCGTTTCAGAATCAGACGTTGAGGTCGGCCTAGGTGGTGGTGAAGATGATGCCGCTGCGTTGGTGTCGCGCCCGCCAGTTGTTACCATTATGGGTCACGTTGATCATGGTAAAACATCTTTGCTTGACGCTTTGCGCGCTACCGATATTGCTGGCGGCGAAGCTGGCGGTATTACCCAGCACATTGGTGCCTATCAGGTAACAATAGAATCTGGGCAAAAAATAACTTTTATTGATACCCCCGGTCACGCCGCTTTTACCGATATGCGCGCACGCGGTGCTAAGGTAACGGATATTGTGGTGTTGGTTGTAGCCGCCGATGATAGCGTAATGCCGCAAACCATCGAAGCCATCCATCATGCTAAGGCCGCAGCGGTTCCGGTTATTGTTGCCATCAATAAATGCGATAAACCTGACGCCAACCCCGACCGGGTTCGCACCCAGTTATTGCAACACGAAATAGTGGTTGAGGAAATGGGCGGCGACGTCTTGACGGTTGAAGTTTCAGCCAAAGAACGGCTAAATCTCGACAAACTAGAAGAAGCAATTTTATTGCAGGCTGAAATACTTGACCTTAAGGCCAACCCTGATTGTCCGGCCGAAGGCGTTATTGTTGAAGCTAAAATGGAACAGGGCCGTGGCTCTGTTGCAACTGTTTTGGTTCAGCGCGGCACACTTCACGCTGGTGATATATTTGTTGCCGGTTCCGAGTGGGGCAGGGTTCGCGCACTTATTGATGATCATGGCAAGCAGGTAGAAGCAGCACTGCCCGGCACCCCGGTTGAGGTTCTTGGCCTTAGTGGTACCCCCGACGCCGGTGACGAGGTTGTGGTTGTAGCGGACGAAACCCGTGCTCGCGAAGTAACTGATTATCGCAAACGTAAAAAACGTGATCTTAAATCTGCGGCTAGCGGTCGCGGCACACTTGAACAAATGTTCGAACGCATTCAAGAAGGCGTTGCTCAGGAGCTTCCGATTGTTATTAAAGCTGACGTGCACGGCTCGCTTGAAGCAATTCAAGCTGCCCTTAATCAGCTTGGTACCGATGAAGTAAAAGCACGTATCTTGCATGGTGCGGTTGGCGGTATTAATGAATCAGACATCATTCTTGCGCGCGCATCGGGCGGCTTTGTAATTGGTTTTAATGTTCGCGCCAACACCCAAGCCCGCGATTTGGCTAAACGCGATGGCGTAGACATTCGTTATTATTCCATTATCTATGATGTAACCGATGATATGAAAAAAGCCCTTTCCGGCATGTTGGCACCAACCATCAAGGAAAATCTATTGGGTTATGCGCAGGTACGCGAAGTATTTGCCGTTTCCAAGGTTGGCAAAGTTGCTGGGTGCATGGTTACCGAAGGAACCGTCAAACGCGGTGCCAAGGTACGATTGCTGCGTGACGATATTGTCATTCACGAAGGCGAGCTTTCACAGCTTAAACGTTTCAAAGATGATGCCAAAGAAGTCAAAGAAGGCATGGAATGTGGTATGTCGTTCGCTAATTATGACGACATCAAAGAAGGCGACCGGATAGAATGCTTTGATATTGAAGAGGTCGCGCGCGAGCTTTAACCGCGCACCATAACTTTATTGTAGTGTATTTTAGATGCGCCCCAAATATTTAAGGGTTTCCACATGACAAGACGTGACGGCAGAACCCCGTCCCAACGCCAGCTTCGCGTAGGCGAGGAATTGCGCCATTCGTTAGCGTGGCTATTGGAACGTGGTGATTTGCGCGATCCGGCGTTGCAGGGCAATCCTTTAACCATTACCGAAATACGCGTAAGCCCTGATTTAAAAAATGCTACATGCTTTTTTACGCCACTGGGCGGTGCATCAAAAGAAGAGCTTGATGAAATAATTTTGGCACTTGATCGGGCAAAGGGTTTTTTGCGCCATGAATTGGCATCTAAGGTAAACCTTAGATATGCGCCTAAGCTTTCATTTGAGTTCGACCAGTCTTTTGATGAAGCCGGGAAAATTGACGCGCTTTTGCATTTGCCTCAAGTCGCCGCCGACATCGCGCAAAAAGAACCAGATCCCGATGAGCCGGAAACAGACGACTAATGGCGCGCATTAAAAAAGGTGTGCCCATTCACGGCTGGCTGGTAATCGATAAACCATTGGGGCTTTCGTCATCAAGCGTGGTCGGTATTGTCAAACGCGAATTAAATGCGCAAAAAGCGGGTCACGCCGGAACGCTTGACCCGCTTGCTAGCGGGGTTTTACCTATCGCTTTGGGCGAGGCCACCAAAACCGTTTCGTTTGTAATGGACGGGGCCAAGGTTTATCAGTTCAGCGTAAAATGGGGCGAGGCCACCAACACCGATGACGCAGAAGGCGAAGTAATTCAAACCTCAGATATTCGCCCAAACCTTGAAGAAATTGAAAAAGCCATCCCCACCTTTATCGGGCGCATTAATCAGGTGCCGCCGGCCTATTCGGCCATAAAAATAGGTGGGCAAAGGGCATATAAGCTGGCGCGTGATGGTGAAACCGTGGAAATGAAGCCACGCGAGATCGAAATTAATGATTTTAGGCTTATTTCAAGCCCCGATACGAGCAGCGCCACATTTGAGGTTTTTTGCCAAAAAGGTACTTATATCAGGGCATTAGCACGTGATTTGGCCCTAAAACTGGGCACCTATGGTCACGTAACCATGCTCAGGCGTACAAAATCGGGCCCTTTTGTCGAAAAAGATGCGATTTCGCTGGATTCGCTGGGGTCGCTCGGGCATAGTGCGCGCCTTGAAACCGGGCTTACGCCCATTGAGACCGCGCTGGACGACATCCCGGCGTTGGCCTTGACGGAAACGGAGGGCGGGATAATGCACCAGGGCGGGTTTGTCGACTTGGGCCCAGTGTTAAAACAAAACCCTAAACACAAAGTTGTTGAAGGTGAGATTGTTTTAGCATCGAGCAATGGCAAACCAGTTGCGCTGGCAAGAACCGCAAGCAACCAATTGCGCCCGGTTCGCGTTTTTAACCTTTAATTTAAAAGGAGTATACGATGTCGATAACTGCCGAGCGTAAACAACAGCTCATTGGCGAATACGCCACCACCACAGGTGATACGGGTTCGCCCGAAGTACAGGTTGCTATTCTTTCCGAACGAATTAACAACCTGACTGAACACCTCAAAACACACCACAAAGACCATCATTCCCGCCGGGGTCTGTTGATTATGGTTGGCCAGCGCCGCCGTCTTCTTGATTATCTCAAGAAGAAGGAAACCAAGCGCTACGAAGACCTTATCCAGCGTCTCGGCTTGCGTCGCTAAGCGTCGCTGTCACCTGTTTTTGGAATTCGCCAAAAACAGGTGAGTTGAGCCCGCAAGTTGAACGCAGCGTTTTTACCAAAGTGTATTTAATGAAAATTGTGTTCGACCTTCGGGCTGCCCCGCAGGCGGAAAGCCGTCTGTCCGGGCGTGGTAGGAAAAGTCGGTAGGTTAAACAAAAACCAATTCCTGCCGCATATGTTTGAAGGAAGATGATAGATATGTTTAATGAAGTAAGAGTAGAAATTGAATGGGGCGGACGTCCGCTCATTTTAGAAACTGGTAAAATCGCCCGTCAGGCATCTGGCGCTGTTATGGTTACATACGGCGATACCAAAGTATTTTGCACCGTTGTTGCAGAAAAAAAAGAACGCCCAGGAATTGATTTTTTCCCGCTGTCCGTTCACTACCAAGAAAAAACCTATGCCGCTGGTAAAATTCCAGGTGGCTTTTTCAAACGTGAAGCCCGCCCTTCTGAAAAAGAAACGCTGACATCACGCTTGATTGATCGCCCTATTCGTCCATTGTTTGCAAAAGGCTACAAAAACGAAGTGCAGGTAATATGCACCGTTGTTGCCCACGATATGGAAAACGACCCGGACATCGCAGCCCTTGTTGGTACATCAGCCGCACTTACAATTTCCGGTGCCCCATTTATGGGCCCCGTTGGCGGTTGCCGCATTGGTTTAATCAACGGCGAATATGTTCTCAATCCGCAACTTGACGAAATGCCAAACACCGATCTTGATTTGATTGTTGCCGGCACCAAAGAAGGCGTGTTGATGGTTGAATCCGAAGCACAAGAGCTTGACGAAGATACCATGCTTGGCGCCGTTATGTTTGGTCATCGCAGCTTTCAGCCGGTAATTGATGCCATCATCAAATTGGCTGAAACCGCAGCAAAAGAACCAATGGACGTTCCTAGCCAGCCCGAAGGCAAAGATGATGTTGTTACTAAGGTTCGCGCATT
>JAOUJU010000033.1 GCA_029883045.1 Rhodospirillaceae bacterium | reverse complement strand
TTCGGCTATTACGTCACCAGATGATACTTTATCGCCTTCTTTTTTATGCCACGTGGCAAGTGTGCCTTCGGTCATGGTTGGCGAAAGGGCGGGCATGGTAATTTCAATTGGCATTTTTTACCCCCCCCACTAACGATAGCAAACTGATTTACAGGCATCGGCAATTTTGCTTGCGCCCGGTAAGGTCAGTGCTTCAAGGTTGGCCGCGTACGGCATGGGTACATCTTCACCGCAAACACGCACAACTGGCGCGTCCAAATCATCAAAGGCGTGCTCCATCATCAGTGCTGCCATTTCCGCACCCATACCTGATTGCGGCCAGCCTTCTTCGGCATTTACCAAACGATTTGTTTTGCGAACAGAATTAACAATTGTTTCAATGTCAAGCGGGCGTACGGTTCTAAGGTTTATTACCTCAGCCGATATACCATCAGCCGCTAACAATTCAGCCGCTTCTAGCGCAACACCGACCATGCGCGAAAATGCAGTTATGGTGACATCGGTGCCAACCCGTTCGACCTTGGCCCGGCCAATGGGTAAAACAAAATCATCACCCGCCGGGACTTCGAAACTTTGTCCGTACATTAATTCGTGCTCCAAAAACACAACTGGGTTGGGGTCACGAATTGCGGCTTTTAACAAACCCTTGGCATCCGCGCCCGACCATGGTGCCACCACCTTCAGCCCTGGCACATGGCTGTACCATGCGGCAAAACATTGGCTGTGTTGCGCGCCCACGCGCGAGGCCGCGCCATTGGGGCCACGAAAAACCATGTGGCTACCCATTTGCCCGCCAGACATGTATCGGGTCTTGGCTGCTGAGTTAACAATATGGTCCATCGCCTGCATGGAAAAATTAAACGTCATAAATTCAACAATGGGTTTAAGCCCGCCAAATGCGGCGCCAACCCCAAGACCAGTAAAACCAATTTCGGTAATGGGGGTATCAATTACCCTGTTTGAACCGAATTCATCTAGCAATCCTTGAGATACTTTGTATGCGCCTTGGTACTGGGCAACTTCTTCGCCCATCAAAAATACGGTGTCATCTAGGCGCATTTCTTCGGCTATGGCATCACGTAAACTTTCGCGCACCGTTTGGGTTATCATTTCACCACTGTATTCAGGTTCAGATGCTATTGGTGCCACTGGTGCCACTGGTGCCACTGGTGCCACTGGTGCACTAGATGGCGCGGGCGACGCCACATCAACCGGTGCACTGGCAACAGGTGTGGGCGCACTTGTTTTAAAACCCGCAAGGGCTGATTTATCTTCGCCATCTTCTAACAACAAAGCAATTACCGAATTTACCTGAACATTTTCTGTTCCAGCGGGGACAAGTATTTTACCCAAAACACCTTCATCGGTTGCCTCAACTTCCATAGTGGCTTTATCGGTTTCGATTTCGGCTATTACGTCACCAGATGATACTTTATCGCCTTCTTTTTTATGCCACGTGGCAAGTGTGCCTTCGGTCATGGTTGGCGAAAGGGCGGGCATGGTAATTTCAATTGGCATTATCTATCCCCTCACCCGTTAGCTTCGACAAGTATGTCGGTATAAAGTTCTGCCACGTTTGGTTCCGGGCTTTCTTTGGCAAATTCAGCAGCATCAGTGATGATTGCTTTGATGCTTTTATCTATTTCTTTCAGCGTATCTTCGCTTGCGGCTTTGCTTTCAATTATAAGTTCGCGCAGATTATCAATCGGGTCTTGTTCTTGGCGTACTTTTGAAACTTCTTCTTTTGATCTATATTTCGCCGGATCGGACATTGAATGGCCACGATAACGGTATGTCATCATTTCAAGAATGAACGGCCCCTTACCCGCGCGAGCATGTTCAGCCGCGCGCGCCGTTGCTTCGCGTACTGCTACTACATCCATGCCGTCAACTTGTTCACCGGGAATACCGTGTGAACGCCCCCGATGATAAAGATCGGTTGTGCTGGATGCGCGGTCAATGGATGTACCCATGCCATATTTATTGTTTTCAATTATATAAAGAACAGGCAGCAGCCAAAGCTGTGCCATGTTAAAACTTTCGTAGACTTGGCCCTGGTTCACTGAACCGTCGCCAAAATAGGTATAACAAATACCGCCGTCATTTTTATATTTATGGGCAAATGCAAGCCCGGTACCAATAGGAACTTGCCCGCCAACAATGCCGTGACCACCGTAAAAGTTTTTTTCACGGCTAAACATGTGCATTGAGCCACCCTTGCCCTTGGAATAGCCGTCTTCACGCCCGGTAAGTTCAGCCATGACGCCTTTTGGTTCCATACCACAAACCAACATATGGCCGTGATCGCGATAGCTGGTGATAACGCTATCTTGCGGGTTAGATGTTGAATGTGCACCAACCACAACGGCTTCTTGGCCGATGTATAGGTGACAAAATCCACCAATAAGACCCATACCATAAAGTTGCCCGGCCTTTTCTTCGAACCGGCGGATTAAAAGCATCTCGCGATAGAACTCAACCAGTTCCTCGGCATCTGCCTCAAGATGTTTTACGGGTTTTTTGGTTTTAACTTTTGCCTTGGTTTTGGCTTTTGCCTTAGGCTTTGCGGTTGACGCTTTTTTTGCCATTTAACGGTTTCCTCCAGAGCATTTGGTGTAGGGGAAAAGGAATGGTGGGTACTGTGTGATTTTTTTAGATTTATTATTTAATTAGTTATTTTAGACACACGGCAATGAGAAATTGATAGCTGTTGCAGGCAAACATACCCGCGAAAAGGCGTTATTGCAACAATGTAAAATTCTTACACTGCTTTGTTTTTATTACATTAATTAAGATTAACCTGATATCAGTTAATATAAGAAAACAAGATTACAAAACACCCAACGGTTTCGTTTCATTGTTTCAAATGGTGCTTAAAATGGGAAATAACAAGAAAACTCTAATAAATTAACCAAATATCTTAGCGCACTACCGTTCTGACGGTGGTGTAAACATCATACCAACCACGGCCTTTTTGCATGGCAAGGGCGTGTTCGGGGTTTTCGCGCCATGCTTTAACTGAGGCGTCATCTTTCCAGTAACTTATGGTTATGCCAAACCCATCATCGCCACGCGTGGATTCTGCCCCTAAAAACCCGGGCTGATCCTTAACTAGGCTTATCATTCTTTCAGATGTTTCATGATAGCCATCGTCGTAGGCTTCGGGTTTTATCTTGGTTATAAACATTACAGCGATTGAACCAGACGGTGGCTTTATGGCCTCATTTATTGGTATTGGCATATGTAAGCCCCTTTTTTAACGCGCAATGGCAAGGTTTATTTCCGGTTTACGTTTAGGAATAGGTTTAATGGTAGTCAGTTCCGATGGTTTTTCAACCGTTGTTTCAAGCAATATAATTTCATCGCCTTGGGTATAGCCCAAAACAATTCTTGCGCGTTCTTCTAACATATCAGAATCAAGGTGATCTGGCCGTAAAAGCGCTACCCGGTTCTCAATTTTTATTCGTTTTTCGCGAAGCACGCTTAATTCTGCGCCAAGGTCGCTTACTTGGTGTTCAAGTTTTCCCATTACAATAAACCCACGCTCGCCTTGAATGGAATGATAGGCAAAATAAACAACCATGGTAATGCCAGCAACCGGGCCGATAATCTGCCCTGCCCTGCGCTTTATTTCCAGAAAAAAACCCATTCTTTTTTGCCCATGCATATTCACCCGGGCAATACGATTGCAGCCCGATTCCGGTTAATTTTACCAATTTAAGCGTTAATATGCGATTAGCGCATAAAGGAATAAACCTAGCGAATTATATCGCGCCCGGCATACACCGCAGCGTCGCCCAATTCTTCTTCAATACGGATAAGCTGATTGTATTTTGCTAAGCGATCAGAGCGCGAAAGTGATCCAGTTTTTATTTGCCCCGCATTGGTAGCAACCGCAATATCGGCAATGGTGGTATCTTCGGTTTCACCGGAACGATGTGAAATTACAGATGTGTAATTTGCCTTGTGTGCCATGGCGACCGCTTCAAGGGTTTCAGAAAGGGTGCCAATCTGGTTTACCTTAATTAAAATTGAATTGGCGACACCTTTTTTAATGCCGTCTTTTAAACGCTTTGGATTGGTAACAAACAAATCATCGCCAACCAATTGCACTTTATTTCCAATTTCATCGGTCAGGGTTTTCCACCCATCCCAATCATCCTCAGCCATACCGTCTTCGATTGAGAATATTGGATAATTTGATGAAAGATCGGCAAGATATTTTACCATTTCATCTGATGATAATGATTTACCCTCGCCTTTTAATTCGTACTTGCCGTCTATATAAAATTCGGTCGAGGCTGCATCTAATGCCAACATTATATCGCTGCCCGGTTTAAATCCGGCGTGGCCAATTGCTTCTAATATATATTCAATCGCTTCGGTTGTACCGCCAAGCGATGGAGCAAAGCCGCCCTCATCACCAACGTTGGTGTTGTGTCCAGCGTTTGATAGCAGGCTTTTTAATGAATGAAATACCTCTGATCCCATACGCACTGCATCGGCAATGGTTGGCGCGCCCACAGGTACTATCATAAATTCTTGCACATCGATGGGGTTGTCGGCGTGTTCGCCGCCATTGATTATATTCATCATCGGAACTGGCAATAGGTGTGAATGAACACCACCTAAATAAGAATAAAGTGGCAATGCCGATTCTTCGGCTGCGGCCTTAGCGGTGGCCAATGATACACCTAAAATTGCGTTTGCACCCAAGCGCGATTTATTTTCGGTTCCGTCCAATTCAATCATGGCGTGATCAATGGCAATTTGGTCTTCGGCATCCATGCCGATAATGGCTTTGGCTATTTCACCGTTAACCGCTTTGCAGGCTTTCAACACGCCCTTACCGCCGAAACGTTTTTTATCATTATCGCGAAGCTCAACCGCTTCGTGCGCACCAGTTGAAGCACCACTTGGCACCCCAGCCCGGCCCATTGACCCAGTTTCAAGGGTAACGTCAACCTCAACCGTGGGGTTGCCACGACTGTCGAGGATTTCACGGGCAAAGATATCGATAATGGCAGTCATTTAATTTCCTTTAGGCTTTCTATAATGTAACCGGGTGCGATTTCGCCACCGCGTCTATTTCCATCAGCGTTTTGATAAACGCTTCCATATCTTTTAATGCAATCATGTTGGCACCGTCACTTGGTGCATTATCAGGATCGTCATGGGTTTCGATAAACACACCAGCCACCCCAACCGCCACTGCGGCACGCGCCAACACCGGGGCAAAACGTCTATCGCCACCCGATGATGTTCCTTGCCCTCCTGGTTGCTGCACCGCATGCGTGGCATCCATTATAACTGGAAAACCTGTGTCATGGGCCATCTGCGGAATACTGCGCATGTCGGCAACAAGGGTATTGTAGCCAAAGCTAGAACCGCGCTCTGTTACCAGTACGTTTTTATTTCCACTATCGCTTATTTTGGCGACAACGTTTTTCATATCCCATGGCGCTAGGAATTGACCCTTTTTTACATTAACCACTAAACCAGTTTTAGCGGCCGCCACCAATAAATCTGTTTGCCGGCATAAAAATGCTGGAATTTGCAAGACGTCAACGACCCCTACCAATTTTTCACAATGATCAATTTCATGTACATCGGTTAAAACTGGTACACCAAGTTCTGATTTTATTTCATTAAATACAGGAATTGCACCTTCAAGGCCTGATCCACGCACACCTGAAAGCGACGTACGATTAGCCTTATCAAATGATGCTTTAAAAACAAAACCAATGCCAAGTTTTTGGGTTAATTCTTTTAGCGCGGTTGCCATCATCATGGCGTGGTCGCGATTTTCAAGCTGACACGGACCAGCAATCAAAGTAAGCGGGGCATCGTTGCCAAATACAACATTTCCTGCGTTTACGTGAATTGCTTTGACCATGTGTTTCCCTATTTCCCTATACCAGCCTTGACTGTTTTACCGCCGCATCAATGAATGAAACAAACAATGGGTGCGGCTCAAACGGGCGCGATTTAAGCTCGGGGTGGAATTGTACGGCAACAAACCAC
This sequence comes from Rhodospirillaceae bacterium, assembly GCA_029883045.1. Classification (GTDB taxonomy): domain Bacteria; phylum Pseudomonadota; class Alphaproteobacteria; order Rhodospirillales; family Magnetovibrionaceae; genus DAOVVL01. Next base: position 5,319 of record JAOUJU010000033.1, on the reverse strand, counting down.
GGATGGTCAGGAATTTCTATAATTTCTGGCAAAATACCGTCTGGCGACATTCCGCTAAAGCGCAACCCAGCATTTTCCAGCCTTTCGATGTAGGCGGTATTTACCTCGTAACGATGGCGGTGGCGTTCGGATATTTCACCTTTGCCATATATTTCAAATGCTTTGGTATCTTTATTGATTTTACAAATGTAAGCACCTAAACGCATTGTTCCACCCATGTCGCCGCCAGCTTTTCTTGTTTCCAGCTCACCCGCCTTGGCCCATTCGGTCATCAGGCCAACAACTGGCTCTGACGGTTTACCAAGTTCGGTTGAACCCGCACCTTCAATTCCCGCCATGTTGCGTGCTGCCTCGATTACCGCTACCTGCATACCTAGGCAAATTCCAAAATAAGGAATGTTGCGTTCGCGGGCAAAACGTACCGCCGCAATTTTTCCTTCGGTTCCGCGTTCGCCAAAACCACCCGGAACCAAAATGCCGTGCACCCCGTCAAGTTGTTGAACCGCGTCTTCGCTTTCAAAAATTTCGGCATCAAACCAAACCATATTTACTTTTACATTGTTTGCGATGCCACCGTGCGTTAGGGCTTCGGACAAAGATTTATAAGCATCAAGTAACGATACATACTTGCCAACAATGGCAATGGTTACTTCGCCTTCGGGTTTGGTTACACGTTCAACTATTTCTTCCCAACGCGAAAGATCTAGTTTGGGTGCATCAAGACCAAAGTGTTTGCACACCTGTTCATCTAGGCCTTGTTCATGATAACTAATGGGAACTTGATAAATTGTAGAAACATCCAACGCTGGAATAACCGCTGATTGCGCCACGTTACAAAATAGCGCAATTTTTTTGCGTTCGCTTTCTGGTATTTCGCGATCAGCCCGACATAATAAAATATCTGCCTGAATGCCGACGCTCAAAAGTTCCTTAACCGAATGCTGGGTTGGTTTGGTTTTCAATTCACCCGCAGTCGGAATATAGGGCAACAACGTCAAATGCATATAAAGTGTATTTTCACGCCCCAGCTCATTACCAAGTTGACGAATTGCTTCCAAGAACGGAAGGCTTTCAATATCGCCAACAGTTCCACCAATTTCAATCAACATGAAATCTTCATCGCCAACATGGCCCATGACGAATTCTTTAATGTAATCGGTAATATGCGGAATAACCTGCACGGTCGCGCCCAGATAGTCACCCCGGCGTTCCTTGGCCAAAACCTCAGAATAAACTTTACCGGTTGTTACGTTGTCTGATTGACGGGCATCAACGCAGGTAAAACGTTCATAGTGACCAAGATCCAGATCGGTTTCTGCACCGTCATCGGTAACATAAACCTCGCCATGCTGGTATGGGCTCATGGTTCCGGGATCGACATTGATGTAGGGGTCAAGTTTGCGCAGGCGTACCTTGTAACCGCGCGCCTGAAGCGCTGCACCTAGTGCTGCGGAGGCCAAACCTTTGCCAAGAGAGGAAACCACGCCGCCAGTGATGAAAATAAAACGCGTCATGGAATGTCACTATATCGGAGTCTGTTTACAAGGCAAACTATTTGCGAGGAAAATATCAAATTCTTGTTACAAGATTGACCGCAAACATGTCCACAAAAAAGAGGCGGCTCCACTGAAGCCGCCCCTGCTGTAATATTTTTAACTTTTCGAAGCTCTCGCCCCATCATTTAGCCACCGGAACGCTTGGCGCGCTTTCTGGCGCGGGGGTTAATGGCGTTGTAGAAAGTTCAGGGCTATCTAATATGGATGTGCGTTCCTGTCCGGCACCGCTTAAAATTGCCAGAATGATTGATGTGGTCATAAAAAGGGCAGCTAAAATACCGGTAGTTCTGGTTAACAAGTTAGCAGTTCCACGTGCGGTCATAAATCCGCCGCCACCGCCGCCACCGCCACCACCGATACCCAAGGCACCGCCTTCGCTTTTTTGCACCAGCACAACGCCGATAAGCGCTATTGCCAACATCAGGTGAATAACCAAAATAACGGTAATCATGGGCTTGTATCCTATTGGAGATTGTTTCTTGGGGCCGTATTTAACCGCAAAATGCTCTCTTGGCCAGTTTTTTTAAGGATTATTTGGCTTTTTACTTTATTAGGCGGTTATTTGGATGCTTCCCCAATTGCCCAGAAATCATCCGCATTCAGGCTGGCACCGCCAATAAGGCCCCCATCAACGTCTTTTAGGGCAATTAGATCCTTGGCATTGCCGGGTTTCATTGAGCCACCATAAAGGATACGCATGGCTCCAGCCTCATCTGCGCCTACTTTTTTGGCTAATTCTGCCCGGATAAATGCATGCACCTCTTGGACTTCGTCATTGGTTGGGGTGCGCCCAGTGCCAATAGCCCAAACTGGCTCATAGGCAATAACTGTGTTTTTGGCGGTTGATCCAGCAGGAACCGAGCCCGCAACCTGGGCGCCATTAACATCCAATGTCTTGCCCGCATCACGCTCTGCTTCGGTTTCGCCGATACATATAATGGCAATTAGTCCAGCACCATGAGCGGCAGATGCCTTGGCCGCCACCAATTCGCTGCTTTCATTGTGGTCGGTGCGTCTTTCAGAATGGCCAACAATAACCGCGTCACAGCCCAAATCTTTGAGCATTTCAGCCGAAATATCACCAGTGTTAGCCCCTGAAACGCCCGTGTGGCAATCTTGTCCGCCCAGCAATACGCCAGAACCTTTGATTGCGTCATAAACCTTGGAAATAAGGGTAAATGGTGGGCTAACCAACATATCAAATGGCACACTACCGCCTGATTTCATTTTTTCTGCGACGGCCGTTGCCAGCGCCACCCCATCTGCTGACTTGCCGTTCATTTTCCAGTTTCCGGCTATAAGTGTGCGGCGTGTGGCTGTCATTTGGCTTAATTCCCCTTAAAAAATCATTGGTTTATTTCATTTTTGCCCTTCTACCACATAGCTACCACCCGGTCATATACTCTAATGGGTGGGAATGGCTTAGAAGCACGGCAAAGCTAGTTTAAAAATTCACCAAAAACTCATGGAAAAACAATGCACCCACATCCCTGTCGGGGCTTGCGGGTGCTGATTTGCGCTTCTATTATGCGCCACAATTCGTATTGGGCATTTTATTGCCTTAAATTTTTCAAACCACCGCGCAAACGCCAATCGGCCAATGCGCCATTTCGAAGGCTTTATCCGTCCATGCTTGAATTTTTAAGAAAATCCGCCTCCGGTATTATTGTAAAGGCATTGCTTGGACTGTTGATTCTTAGCTTTGCCGCTTGGGGCATAGGTGATGTGTTTTCTTCGCGCGCTGGTCGTGCCCCTGCAATTGCAGTTGGCGATGTTGAGATTTCATCCGAACAATTTCGTAACGAACTAAACCGCGAGGTTGAACGACTGAAGCCTGTGTTGGGGCAAACCTTCACAGCAGAACAAGCAAAAATTCTTGGCATTGGTGATGCGCTAGTACGACGCTTAACAAACACAGCACTATATGATTTGGGGGCTAAGGATCTTGGCCTTGGGGTTTCCGATGCGGTGGTGCTAGAGGAAATAAAACGTTCACCGGAATTTTTTGATGAAGCTGGCAAGTTTGACCGCAACCGTTTCATTCAATTGTTGCGCAGTGCCGGATTCACCGAAGAATCCTATGTTGCCCGGGTTCGCCACAGCATGGCACGGTTGCAGTATCTTTCGCCAATCAGAGATGGTGTCGAGGTTCCGCCAGCTCTGGTAAAAATGATACAAGATTACAACGGTGAAACCCGCGTTCTAGATATGGTTAGAATAAACCATGCGTCCATCACCAGCCTTTCACCGCCCAGCGATGATGATCTGAGAAAATTCCATCAGGAAAATTCCCAATATTTTATGGCCCCGGAATTTCGTAAATTTTCTGCAATTATACTTAATACAGATGACGTGGCCAAAGGTTTAGATGTAAGTGAAGCGGAAATTAAGGCAGCCTTTGATGAACGCGAAGACGAATTTATTTCCCCTGAACGCAGAAAGTTAAAACAGATTTTAGTTTCTGATGAAGCGAAAGCTAAAACTGCCAGCGACTTAATCGCCAAAGGAGTGTCCATCACCGATGCTGCCAGCAAGGTTGGGGCTAAGGCCGATATGACTGATATCGGGTTTTTTACAAAAGATCAGTTATTGCCCGAAATACAAGATGTGGTCTTCACTGCTTTGACGGGGGAAACAACAAAGCCTGTAAAAACAGTTCTTGGTTGGCACGTTGTGTATGTTGAAAATATTGAACCATCAAAAAAACAAAGCTTTGCTGATGTAAAAGAAAAATTGGCTACAGAAATAAAATCTGAACGTGCCCTTGATGCAATTTTTGAAATGTCTAATAAACTGGAAGATAGTCTTGCCAGTGGTGCAACAATGGAAGAAACGGCTGGGAGCCTTGGCCTTAAAACCATAGATGGCGAAAGCAGCATTGATGGCGCTGGCGTTGGTGGGGAAAAACTATCAATTCCTTTTGCTGATGAAATTGTTGCTGCCGTATTCGCACTCGAAGGTATGGGTGACACCCCAACATCAGAAAACAAGGACGGAAAAGGGTTCTTTATTGCAAGGCTTCAAGCAATAACCCCGCCATCTTTAAAAAGTTTTGACAGTGTAAAAGAAGATGTTGCCCTACGGTGGAATGTTGATGCTAGCTCCAAGCGCGCTAAAAAAATAGCAGAAGAAATAATTGCCAAAATAAAAGACGGGGCAAGCATTGAAGTTGCGGCAAAGGATCTTGGCTTTCAAATAGAAACAACCAAGCCGTTTGACCGTAACGGCAAAGGATTGGCCCTTGCAATTCCTGCTGAAATGGTTCGTCTCGCCTTTGAAATGGATATGGGCAAAGCCGACATGGCTGTTGGAACAAGCTCCAATGTAGTTGCGGTATTAAAACAAGTTCTAAAAGCCAAAGAAAACGACAAGGCCGCACTTGAACAAACCACAGCGCAGGTTTTTGATGATTTACGCGGTGATATATTGGACCAGCTAGCAACATCATTGCGCCAACGCCACAGCGTTAATGTTAACCAAAATATTATTGATCAGGCCTTTTGAAGATATTTTTTATAACCCTTAAATTAAAGGCCGAAAGCATTATACCCCAATGGACATAAATCCAGGCATAGGTGAATTTGAAAAAGTTTACGCCCAAGGCAAATCACAAGTGGTTTGGGCAACAATGATTGCCGATCTGGATACCCCGGTAACGGCTTTTTTAAAACTTTCAAAATCTGAGCCGCTTAGCTTTTTGATGGAATCAGTTGAAGGTGGCGCGCAACGTGGGCGCTATTCGTTCATTGGTGTCAGGCCCGAT